>NZ_LFCV01000149.1 GCF_001037465.1 Xenorhabdus khoisanae | reverse complement strand
GTTGATATGATTAGTGTACTGAACCGTTTAATGTTTATTCATAAAATTTTGTCTTCTGGTAATAGGTTGAAATATAAATAAAAATAAATATGACTACTTTGACGGAATCATGATCATTTTCATTTCATGAACTCGCTCACAAAAAAACTGTTTTTAGATATGAGGTTTTTATTTTCTGTCTTTTTTTGATAAAAAAGAGTGTAGTAATGAATAATATATTTTCGTTGAATATATAATAGCTGGCTATTAATTCAAATAAAAGTAAATATTTCTATGTGATTACTCCTAAATATAATTTGGTTAATTGAGAAACATACGGATTAAGTCAATCCAAATAACTCAATTTTATTAGACAACTGCCTGGATTTCAAAGGGCCGTTTTCTGCCCTATAGTGATAGTAACTTACTTTCCCATTGCGCTATAATTTCCCGCTTTTCTTTCAGGTCGTCATAGCGATCGTAGTGTTTAGTGGATTCGGGCAAGACGGTATTGAACAGGTGTCTTATAAATAGCCATAAGACATCATATGTGCTAATGTGGGTTTGTGGGAAACCTATGAGGAATGAACTATGAGTCGCTTAACTATTGATATAACCGATCAGCAACACAAGAGTTTGAAAGCATTGGCAGCCTTGCAAGGCAAGACAATCAAGCAATATACGCTTGAACGTTTGTTCCCTGACATGACTAATGATGATCAGGCATGGCAAGAGTTAAAAGCCTTGTTGAATACACGGATCAATGAAGGGATAGAAGGCAAGGTGTCCGGAAAAAGTATCGACGAAATCCTTAATGAAGAACTGGCTGAGAACGGGCGCGATTAATGGACTATGTACTGACGGAAGCTGCAGAAGCTGATTTGCGCTCAATTATTAGTTATACACGTAAACAATGGGGTAATGTGCAAGCGCGCCGCTACGTTACTACCCTTAAGAAGGATATGGAACGTCTCGCGTGCGGAAAAGGATCTTTCAAGGACATGAGCGAACTTTTCCCAGCATTGCGCATGGCGCGTTGTGAACATCATTATGTGTTTTGTTTGCCACGTGACGGTGCTCCGGCATTAATTGTGGCCATTTTTCATGAGAAGATGGATTTATTGACGCGCCTTACTGATAGGCTTTTGTAATTTTGTTGTTTTTTAAGCCACGATCATTATCAAATTGTGGCTAGTACTACAACCATACTTGTTGTTTCCCCTTATAGAAAATCTACCGTAGTAATCTTGAAATTACTGAGTTTCTCAATTGAATGGTAAATAGGTAACACGTTGATTCGTAGGAATCTAGACCCTGCGAAATATGAGTCTAAGGCTGTTAAGTTCAATTTGATGATGCCCGACAATTTGTTAACCGCGATAGATTGCTACATTGAGCCGCGTAATGCGGCTTTTCTTCAAGCTGCTATCAAATTAAGTGGGACGGATTTGGGACAGGTATCGAAAGGGAACCGCACGTAACTACGGGTAACTTTCGGTAAGGTGGGACGTGTGAGCACTGATAAATGCGGTAATTGATTGATTTACAAAGTAGGCTTACTCTCTTCTAAGCCGTAGATCACAGGTTCGAATCCTGTAGGGCGGTGCGTAGTAATACGTGCTCGCTACTCGACGCGCTGGACGATGGAAGGCAAAACAGGTTTTTGTTTTGCCTTCGGTCATCAGTAGACAAGCCGCGTGAGCGGTGCGTCAGTGATAATTATTAATACGTTTATTTCATTTCAAATACTGTTTTTTTGGTTTTAAATTATTATGAATATATAATAAATAACCAAATTCACGCATATTCAAGTTTATTGAGTATAAATGTTTATTGCTCCGAGTTTAACAGAGTCAAATTTTATAGAAGGCTCTATTGCTGAATCTATTTTCCATTTTCCCTTTGGACTAAAATTTGTCACGTAAGAGATAGAGATACCAGATAAGGAGTCTCCGTGATAAAGTTTGAAATGAACAAACACGTAATCTAGTTTTTGATCTGTATTATTTTGTACGTCAGCTAATATATATTTAATTCCATCTTGTCCCGTGACAACACGAATATTTGTAACGGATATCATATCATTGCTATTGGCAACTAATGATAAGTTTGCCTTGACGTGCATTTCTAAGAGATCTGTCATATGATTTTTCATATTATTACCCTCGATATATTTGCTATGTTAAGGTCATTGTAAATATCCCATACCTTGCCTCTGTTTAATATTTCATTTTATATTTATCATTTATTCTATGAACATATTTCATAATCTATGCCTTTTATATTTCAAGCTGGGGCTGCTGTTTGTATTATTTATTTTAGTCGAGTTAGTGGATGAATTGTAACAATGGGATTTACAACGATATTGTCGGAAACTCAATGTTTAAGGAATATTTTGGGGGCGCTGAATGATAGAGTGCAAAACAAAAAACGTTTGCACTCTATCACTCAGCAGACAAGCCGCATCGCGGCGCATCAGTCTGACCGCTTTTCGCAGCGTATGGTGAAAACCGGGCAGAACGTTGCGCACGACAGTGAGGATATCCTATGAATTTTAAGATGCAGTACTACAGCAAGAGAACACATCCCCGGGAGCATAAATAACTATGTGGCCGGGGTGAATGAGCACAGCCAATAAAGAGGCAACTTGAAAGATGAAGGGTATAAATTATGAATACGGCTCTATCATATTACTCTTAGGTTAAATTCTTATATACGTAAGATGCCGCGACAAAAATACAATCCAGATGGGAGCATCCCGGCAAAACACTCACCTTAAGGTATTGCGAACCATATTTGGTAGAGAATTTTTTCATTGCTGATGTAGAAAATAATTCATCCTCTTCTGCAATCAAAAAATGTGTCGGTACAGACAAAGCTGCTAATTGCTTCGCAGGATAGCGCGGTGTCACCGCGTTCGACATATTGACGCTATAATATTCAACAAAACCGTCCATAGATGCGAGCGCTTCTTCAGAAAAGTTGAGTTTAACGGCCAAAGTTTGCCCATAGAATAACCCCTTACTGAGAGCATTTACGATAAATGGCCACTGTTTAATCTCAGCAAAGGGAATTTTACTGCTGGATTGGCGACTGAGTTTTGCAAATGGCCCTAATTCACAGGCCAGCAAGAATAAACCATCAACTTTATGCTGTGGACGATGACGGGTAAAATAATTCAATAACATCCCCGCACCGCTGGAATGACCAAACAAATAGAAGCGCGTTTGTGGAAAAAGAACCTGCATTTCCTGAAGTATAATATCGACATCACGCCAGATCCGCTCAGGAAAGTCCACATTGCCTCTCACCCCAGAAGATTTCCCATGTCCGCGAATATCTACTAGACATACAGCCACAGGAGCCATAGAGCACAACTGATAGGCAAGTATTTGATAGCCAGCCTGACTATTCACACCACCGCCATGATAGACCACAATAACATCTCTGACCTGCTCTGCTGATTGGTATAATTTATAGCTCAGACCTTTTATATTTCCTAACTCACCATTTATTCCATTGCACTGCGTAGATGTGTAATAAGCCATTTTTTCTATGTAACCATTAAAATCTATCAATGTGAGCTCTTCCGTATTTATAGCTAAATCAGTATAACTCGATGTAGTCTACATAAATCATAAGCAATACTGCCTTGTTATTTGAATTTAAATGTTATGTCATATTATTTTGGTTTTTCTATACCAGATTTGGACGACCGCACCCCAGTGTGCGCCCAGCTTCCTCACCTTCTCGTATTCATCATCGGGGATGTGTAAATCAATCCGCAGCATATTACTTCCTTCATTATGAAATCATTAACCAAATAAATTAGTCAGACTATTTAGCTAATTTTCACCAAAGCATAAAGAGTTTATTGCTGATTTAAAATATATTCCGTGACGATGCTTGACATAGGAGCGTCAACAGCCCGATGGAGCGTTTTTTCAGGAACTTAAAAAGTGAATGGGTTCCTTGGGAGGGGTATTCGAGTTTTAGTGAGGCATTTCACTCAATCACGAGTTATATAACGGGTTATTACAGCCAGCTTCGTCCTCATTAGTATAACAATGGGTTAACACCTAATGAATCAGAACGATTATTTTGGAAAACCTCTCAGGTTGTGACCAATTTTCGTTGACCACTACACGCAGGCAGGGCAGGCACCGTGGCTACCCTTTGTAGGGATATCGATGCCACAAGCAGGCAGCAGATTTTCCCAATGATACATGGCGGATTTTTTCACGATCTGGATCAAGTCAAGTGGATTTTGGCTGCCTGTATTATCTGAATGTGTAAATTTAGGGTGAGTTTGGTTAGACTGTGTATCAGCCATATCGTAAGTCTCCTTTACGTTGTGGTCAGACGCCTCAAATGTGTGTCACCACACTGGGGCGTTGTTTTTTTATATTACGTTTCTTATGTCATGTTCTTTTATATGTTATGTTCTTTTATATGTTATGCCGCTCGTGACTCCGCGATCCGCTGGGCAATCCAGTTATCAATTTCTGATTCAATAAAGGCGACTGAGCGGGAGCCGAGTTTGACTTGTTTCGGAAATTCTCCGGCACTAATCAATTTGTAGATCCACGCTTTGCTATAACCCGTTCTGCGTTGAACTTCCGGCAAACGAATAAGGTTTTCCTTCGACGCTGTCATTGTCATATTTTTTCTCCTGTTACCGAGTCCTTGAGCGCTCATCGTGGACGTCGTTTGATGACAGTCGGATTATTTAAAAAGCAAGACTAAATGAACAGCGTTAATTGTTTTTCCGATTTGTTGAATTTATTTTTTATAGGAAATTCGATTTCTTATTTGTATGTTGTATGAAAAACAAACACCTCTTTACGCCCTTTTGCCAAATTTTCCGATCAGGACATTTTCGCCTCGTTCCAGCATCTCCATATAATCCGCATACCATTGCAGCATTTCCCGTCGACCATCCAGATATTGCGCGTGGTTGTAAGTACCATGGATGCTGTTCTTGTCAACATGAGCAAGCTGAGTTTCAATCCAAGCTGTGTTGTAGCCTTGCTCGTGCAGGATTGTACTCATGGTATGGCGGAAACCGTGGCCTGTTGCCTTACCATCATAACCAATACGCTTAATAACCTGATTGATGGCGGCCTCACTCATCGGTTTACCCGCATCGTTACGACCGGGGAAAACGTATTTCCCGCGCCCTGTAATTTCGTACAGCTTAATAAGAATGGCTTTAACCTGATTTGATAATGGAACGATGTGAGGGCGGCGCATTTTCATTCGCTCGGCGGGGATTTGCCAGAGATCGTTATCAAAATCGAATTCAGTCCATTCCGATTCTCTCAGCTCGATGGTACGCACTCCGGTCAGCATCAGCATACGTGTTGCTGATTGAGTAACCTGACTGCCGCTATAACCACTCAGGGCGATGAGGAAGTCAGGCATCTGGTCGGCTAAAAGGTGTGGGAAGTGTTTTTGCTTGGGAGCTTTGAGTGCGCTGGCAAGATCAGTAACGGGGTTGAACTCTGCTCGTCCGGTAATAACGGCATAGGTGAAAATTTGCCGACACGCCTGTCTAGTTTTTTTCAATTTATCCAAAACACCGCGTTGCTCCATTTTTCGCAGCACAGCCAGCATTTCAGCAGGTTTAATCTCGGTAACAGCACGTTTACCAATATATGGGAAGATGTCTTTTTTCAGATATTCCAGAATATCTTCGGCATACCCTTTTGACCAGTTTGGGCGTTTATAATCGTGCCATTCAATAGCGATGGATTCAAAACTATTGCTGACCGCAAATACTTTGGCGGCCTTCTCCGCCCTTTTTTCCTCTATCGGATCATTACCATCCGATAGAGTCCGCCGTGCATCATTTCTCTTAGTTCTTGCTTCTGCAAGGGAGATTTCAGGATATACCCCAAGGCGAGCAATTTTTCTTTGCCTGCGATCCGATACTTTAACCGCCAATAACGAGAGCCATTTGGGTTAACCAATAGATATAATCCGCCGCCATCGGCAAGTTTGTAGGGTTTTTCTTTTGGCTTTGCAGTGTCCACCTGTCGGGCTGTTAACTTCATACGGGGGTATCTCACTTCATTGAACCTGAACGTACCCCTAAATATACCCCTATAAGATCGTAGATTTCAACATACCTTACTAGACTATGGGAGAAGGAAAAAAGGCCAATACTATGGATTTAATGGGATTTTGTAGACTTCGGAAGACGTTAAGATATGAAAGGATGGTACGCCCTACAGGATTCGAACCTGTGACCTACGGCTTAGAAGGCCGTTGCTCTATCCAGCTGAGCTAAGGGCGCATTATGTGCGATATGTAAATAAGAAACATCATTAATGCGTTGATGCAGCACCGGATTATACGGGCATAATGGCATGAGTCAATGCCCTTTTCGCTCGTATGTTCATTTTATGACTATTAATAAAACTGACAGACGGTTTATGTTCTGACAAAATAGCCCCCATTCCTATACTTGATGATGGAATCTTAAATACATGTCAGCAAAAATTATTGATGGGAAAACGATTGCGCAGACAATCAGAAGTGAAGTTGCAGAAAAAGTTAAGCAGCGTGTTGCTGCCGGAAAACGAGCGCCGGGTCTTGCCGTCGTTTTAGTGGGAGAAAACCCTGCATCTCAGATTTATGTCGCAAGCAAACGCCGGGCCTGTGAAGAAGTCGGCTTTATGTCCCGCTCTTATGACCTGCCTGATACCACCAGCGAAGCTGAATTACTCTCCCTGATCGATAACCTGAACGCCGATACTGAAATCGACGGTATTTTGGTTCAACTTCCCTTACCTGCCGGCATTGATAATGTCAAAGTACTGGAACGTATTCATCCCGATAAGGATGTCGATGGTTTCCATCCCTATAATATCGGCCGTCTGTGCCAACGAGCGCCGAAGCTGCGCCCTTGTACTCCCCGCGGGATTGTTACGCTGCTCGAGCGCTGCAATATCAATACGTATGGCCTAAATGCCGTTATTATCGGCGCTTCGAATATCGTTGGGCGTCCAATGAGTCTTGAGTTGTTGTTGGCTGGCTGTACAACGACGGTCACTCATCGCTTTACCGAAAATTTACGCCAGCATGTTGAGCAAGCAGATTTACTGGTCGTGGCTGTCGGTAAACCGAATTTTATTCCCGGTGAATGGATTAAATCAGGCGCGATTGTGATTGATGTTGGCATCAATCGGCTGGAAAATGGCAAAGTCATTGGTGATGTAGATTTCGATAACGCATCGGAACGCGCTAGCTGGATCTCCCCTGTTCCGGGCGGTGTTGGCCCAATGACCGTTGCAACATTGATTCAAAATACCTTGCAGGCTTGCGAGGAATACCATGATGTAGATACAACTGAAGGATACTGATGGAAATTTTTTGTTTAGATAGTCACCCTTATGTCGAATTATGTGACCTGCTGAAATTACAAGGGTGGTGTGAAAGTGGTGCAGCGGCAAAAGCTATGATTGCAGAAGGTTTGGTACAGGTTGATAGTCAACTTGAGACACGTAAACGTTGCAAAATTACTGCGGGTAAAGTTGTAACCTTTAATGGCGAATCTGTTCGCGTTGAAGAGTAACTCAGTGGATAAAGATTACCACTAATACCTTTTCGAAAAAACAGCACCTGAATTTATACATTTAAGGTGCTGTTTTTTCATGCTATAAACTATAAACTGCAATGATTTTTTTTATCACTAAGAGCCTATCCCATTAGGTTATAATTTATATAATCCAGTCTGAAATAAAGCATAAATATCAGGAAATATCATTTAAATAATTGAAGCCAATATTATGGGAAGATATTTTCACCACCCTGATTTACAACATACTACCCAATGGGATTCAATAATTTATTGATATTCATAAACATGAATTACCTCTGAGACTGAATATTGTCGGTCATGGTAGCCGAAGTCAGAATATCTACATGATTACCAAAAATCATCCTGATCATTTCATGCCACAAAAACTATTTAACAATATTAAAGAACTGTTAAATAAATATAATATTAATAGTATAAGACTTTGCTGTTGCTATCTGTGCTATCTGGGAGAAACAGGCTTCGCTCAAAAATTTGCCAATCTCACCCAAAAGCCAGTGAAAGCTTCAATGGGAAAATTAATAGGTACTAAAGCTAATTATTCTGATCTACTGCTAAATCATCGTATGCTTTTTTTAAAAAAACCGCAGCATCCCATACAGGTAGATAATAATAGGCATCATGATATTGATGTGACTAGCAATAGATTTATCTGGTTTTATCCACAAAATATGTGATGTTGACGATGTCTCGATGAACAATCATGCCAGCAATGTTTTGATTTTCTAATAAGTTGCTATACTGGGAAGCTTACGTACAACTGTAACGGGGTTAATTATGTTAAGTAATCGAGCTGCAAGAAGGTTGTTAGGTATGTCTTATAAATTAAGTAACTCTAAACGTAGAGTGACAATTTCTCTTCTTAATCTTGCTTCCAGTGATAGCACACATCAAGTACCAGAAAATTTAAATAATGCTTCTTTTGTTGCCATGAAACGAAACTCAGTTTCTGGAAAAACCACGTATCACACTGGAAATGCTTTCTATCCTGAGTATCTGAATACTCATCGATAAATCTGACGTTTTTATTCCACTCATGTATTGCAAATAAAAATATTGCGGTAAAAACGTAAATTCAAAAAAATTGAACCGCCCATATCAAGGGCGGTTCTGAGAGATAACAACGTTTAATCAATCAAAAATCGGTTACTTACGACGCCAGGTTGTTCCCTGTGGGCCATCTTCCAGCTCAATGCCCATTTCATTCAACTGATCACGCGCTGTATCTGCCAATGCCCACTCTTTGTTCTTACGGGCATCATTACGCTGTTTGATGAGTGCTTCGACTTTAGAGACGTCATCGTCCGCTTGCGCGCCGCCCTGCAAGAAATGTTCAGGATCTTGTTCCAAAAGACCAAGAATTCCCGCCAGCTTACGCAGCTCAGCCGCCAGACCATTCGCCGCAGCAATGTCTTCTGCCTTCAGACGGTTGATCTCACGAACCATATCAAACAGGACTGAATACGCTTCTGGTGTATTAAAATCATCATTCATCGCTTCAGTAAAACGAATTTCAAATGCTTCTCCACCAGCCGATGAAGCGGTTTTATCTGTACCGCGCAGAGCAGTATACAAACGCTCAAGGGAAGTACGAGCCTGTTTCAGGTTTTCTTCTGTGTAGTTCAATTGGCTACGATAATGACCGGATAACAAGAAATAACGCACAGTTTCAGCATCGTAATATTCCAGCACATCGCGGATAGTAAAGAAGTTGTTCAAAGATTTGGACATCTTCTCTTTATCCACCATGACCATGCCTGAGTGCATCCAGTAGTTAACGTAAGGGCCATCATGGGCACAGGTGGATTGCGCGATTTCGTTTTCATGGTGCGGGAACATCAAATCAGAACCGCCGCCGTGAATATCAAAATGGTGACCAAGTGTCTTGCCGTTCATGGCAGAACATTCAATATGCCAACCCGGACGACCCGCTCCCCACGGAGATTCCCAGCTAGGTTCACCCGGCTTGGACATTTTCCACAACACAAAATCCATTGGATTGCGTTTTACATCTGCGACTTCAACACGTGCTCCTGCTTGTAATTGCTCCAGATCCTGACGGGAAAGCAAGCCGTAATCAGGATTAGTATCAATGGAGAACATCACATCGCCATTAGCCGCAACATAAGCGTGTCCACGCTGAATCAGCTCTGACGCGATTTCAATAATCTCTGCGATATGTTGCGTTGCACGAGGTTCTAAATCCGGGCGCAGGATATTCAGCGCGTCAAAATCGCTGTACATCTCTGCCAGCATGCGTGTGGTCAAATCGTCACAGCTTTCATTATTTTCAATGGCGCGTTTGATGATTTTATCATCCACGTCAGTGACGTTACGGACATAGGTGAGATCGAATCCCAGATAACGCAGATAACGGGCAATAGCATCAAATGCAACAAACGTTCTGCCATGACCAATATGACACAAATCATAAATGGTAATGCCACACACGTACATGCCCACTTTCCCTTCATGAATCGGCTTAAATTCTTCTTTTTGGCGGCTGA
Source organism: Xenorhabdus khoisanae (assembly GCF_001037465.1). Classification (GTDB taxonomy): domain Bacteria; phylum Pseudomonadota; class Gammaproteobacteria; order Enterobacterales; family Enterobacteriaceae; genus Xenorhabdus; species Xenorhabdus khoisanae. Next base: position 4,194 of record NZ_LFCV01000149.1, on the reverse strand, counting down.
GAGTATTGAAAATTTTTAGCATCAGGGGGTTTTCCGTAAAAATTGATGTACGTGTATTAAAGATGTACGTGTATAAAATAGAATGAATTCGCTGATTATAGGCCTCTTTATCAGCGATATAAATAAACTAGAATATAGAGAAGCCAGGCGAGGTATTTCACCTTGATATGCAATGCTTTGCAAGTACCGCAAACCGCCTTATTCTGATACGGTTTCAGAGTACTGACTCAAAATCTCATATATGATATAACAGCGGTTGTTCCGAATCCCCTAGAATACAGGGTCAATCAAAACTATTATTAGGATTTTTATTATGGTGACTTTCCACACCAACTTTGGCGATATCGTGATCAATACTTTCGCGGATAAAGCGCCGGTAACTGTTGAGAATTTCTTAAATTACTGCTCTGAAGGCTTTTATGACAACACAATTTTTCATCGTGTGATCAATGGCTTTATGATTCAAGGCGGTGGCTTTGAACCCGGCATGAAGCAGAAAGTAACAAAAGATCCTATCAAGAACGAAGCAAACAATGGCCTGAAAAACAGCCGTGGCACCCTTGCAATGGCGCGTACCAATGATCCGCACTCTGCAACTGCCCAGTTCTTCATCAACGTTGTTGATAACGATTTCCTGAACTTCCGTTCAGAACGTCCTGATGGATGGGGTTATTGCGTATTCGCCGAAGTGGTTGAAGGCATGGATGTGGTTGACAAAATCAAAGGCGTTTCCACTGGCCGCAGCGGTATGCACCAAGATGTACCACGCGAAGATGTGATCATTGAACGCGTTACCGTTAGCGAATAATGACTGTTAGATAATAATAACTGTTAGAGAATAGTTAATCGTTACATGAGTACACTGTTTATTGCAGATCTACATCTCAGTGAGCAAGAACCGGCAATTACTGCCGGTTTTCTTCGTTTTTTACGTGAAGAAGCAATCCATGCTGAGAACCTTTATATCCTCGGTGATTTTTTTGATTATTGGATTGGTGATGATGATCCCAACCCTCTACACACTAACGTTGCCCACGCGCTCAATGAGCTGAAACAGAAAGGAATTTGCTGTTATTTCATTCACGGTAATCGTGATTTCCTGCTGGGTTCCCGCTTTGCCAGAGAGAGTGGTTTGATCCTGCTGCCACAGGAAAACGTGCTGGAATTGTATGGCAAGCGTATTTTAATCCTGCATGGCGATACACTATGCACAGATGACATCGGTTATCAGCAGTACCGCAAGCGGGTACATACTCCGTGGATACAACGTCTGTTCTTACTTCTTCCTTTATTCATCCGGTTGAAAATCGCTGCCAAAATGCGGGCGGGCAGCCAATACGCCAACACTCAGAAGTCTGAATCTATCATGGATGTCAATCAACAAGCCGTTATCGAACACTTTGAAAAACATCAGGCTGATTGGATAATTCACGGGCATACCCATCGCCCTGCAATACATGATCTTCAAATTGATGATAAAACGGTGCATCGCGGTGTATTAGGCGCATGGCACCATCACGGTTCGATGTTTAAAGTAACAGAAACATCCATTGAGTTGATATCTTTCCCATTTTGAATTGGGTTATTTATTTTGGAAAAATAGACAAATCAGGTAACGCAAACGTTTTCCTTGTGCAATTCGCATGATATGATCCGTCGCCTTAAACATCACCTTTGTTCTGGTAGACACTCTATACAGGAGCATCTGATTTATGACGGCCAGCGCTGATCCCACAACAGCTATGACTTCTACAACAGAAATAGAGACGCAGCACCACGCTAAAATCGCCATTGTCATGGGTTCAAAAAGTGATTGGGCGACCATGCAACACGCAGCCGATATTTTGACCTCTCTTGATATTCCTTTCCATGTTGAGGTTGTTTCGGCACACCGAACCCCCGATAAGCTTTTTTATTTTTCCGAGCACGCTAAAGAAAACGGTTTTGATGTGATTATCGCGGGTGCAGGAGGTGCAGCACATTTACCGGGAATGTTGGCAGCCAAGACGCTAGTGCCTGTGTTTGGGGTTCCGGTACAGAGCGCCGCGCTGAGTGGTGTCGATAGCCTGTATTCGATCGTTCAAATGCCAAAGGGTATTCCTGTTGGCACACTGGCTATCGGTAAAGCCGGAGCCGCAAACGCCGCTTTGCTGGCAGCCCAAGTGCTGGCTCTGCATGATGATGCCCTGTTTCAACGTCTGTCAGAATGGCGCCAAGCACAAACACAGGATGTTTTGGAGAATCCTGATCCACGGGAGGGCGCATGAAGCCTGTTTGTGTGTTGGGTAATGGTCAGTTGGGTCGGATGTTGCGTCAAGCCGGTGAGCCATTGGGGATTGCAGTTTATCCTGTCGGGTTGGATGCAGAGCCGGAAGCAGTGCCTTATCAGAGCAGTGTGATTACCGCAGAAATCGAGCGTTGGCCAGAAACCGCGTTAACTCGCGAGCTGGCACATCATAATGCTTTTATTAATCGCGATATTTTCCCGCAATTGGCAGATCGCTTGCCACAAAAACAATTGATGGATACGTTGGATCTGGCAACCGCCCCCTGGAAACTGCTTTCCGACCCGAGCCAGTGGTCACAACTGTTCGCTGAATTAGGTGACTTTATCATCGTTAAGCGCCGGACAGGCGGCTATGATGGACGTGGTCAATGGCGTATACGCCCGGGTGATGAAGCAGAATTGCCACCTGAAATTTATGGCGAGTGTATTGTAGAACAAGGTATCCCGTTTTCAGGGGAAGTTTCTCTGGTTGGTGCCCGTAATGCCCAAGGGGAATCTGTATTTTATACGCTGACTCACAATCTGCATCAGGAAGGTATTTTGCGTACCAGTGTTGCCTTGCCCGATACGGGTAAGAAATTACAGCAACAAGCAGAAAAAATGCTGGCTACCATCATGGATCACCTGAATTATATCGGTGTGATGGCGATGGAATGTTTTATTGTTGGTGATAATTTGTTGATCAACGAACTGGCGCCCCGGGTTCATAATAGTGGTCACTGGACACAAAACGGCGCTTCTATCAGCCAGTTTGAACTTCATTTACGGGCAATACTGGATCTGCCCATGCCTAAGCCAGAAATATTTGCTCCGTCCATTATGATCAATCTGATCGGTACAGAGGTAAACCCCGCGTGGCTCAGTTTACCGTTGGTTCGTTTACATTGGTATGAAAAGGAAGTTCGTCCGGTTCGTAAGGTAGGGCATTTGAATTTAGTTCACTCTGACCGGAATACATTGAAAACAACTTTGCAAACATTGATTCCATTACTGCCGGCAGAGTATCAAAGTGGTCTGGAATGGGCACAAAACAAATTAAGTTGATCGGCTTTCCATATTCCATAACAAAGGAATAGCAACGATATACCCATATACCCAATGGATTTCGAGATGCAGCACAGCCAACAAAGCGGCAGCTTGAAAGACGACGGGTATATTATTTTCTTGATAGTGTTCTGGTGAGAGTATCCACAATCGTTCTTGTCGTCTGATCGATTTCATAATTGAGGAAATTACCCACTTTAATCTTATTAAGGTTCGTCATCCTTAATGTTTCCGGGATCAGGTTTAAAGTAATCGTCTTGTTTTCTTCATCAATGCCGTTGATGGTTAAGCTACAACCATGAAGCCCAATAAAACCTTTCAGGAAGAAATAGTTAATATTGTCTTGAGGAATCTGGATAACTAACCGGTAAGTTTCACCTGTTGCAGTAAACTCCACCACTTCTGCCATGCCCTCAACATGACCATAAAGACTGTGCCCGCCATTTTCTTTATCCATCTGATGTGAGCGTTCAATATTGACCTCATCACCAATGGAAAGAAACTTTAACGTAGTGGTGTCAGCAGTGAAATCGGAAATATCAAAAGAAACGCGATCTCCACTAAATTGAGTGACAGTCAGGCATGTGCCATCAATGGCGACACTGGCTCCGACAGTAACATCATCAAAAAAATGATTGTGATTACTGACAATCAGTGTACTGAATCCGTTATTTTTATTGAGTGATAATACGTTTTCTTTACCTTGTACAATGCCTGTATACATGATTCCTCTCCTCTGCTGAATATAATATTATTTCAAACACAATCTTTTTATCATAATTTATGGGTTTTATTTAATGACAATTAAATAATTGTGACATACTCTTGCTTAATAATATACGCAGTAGCACCATGTGCTAATT
>NZ_LFCV01000148.1 GCF_001037465.1 Xenorhabdus khoisanae | reverse complement strand
CACTCATATCTCCCTTGATAACAGATAATACTTTTAACCGGATTTATTAAAATTCTTTTCCCAATAAATACCGCATTGCTTTTCAGGTTATCTCCTCGTTTCAGGGTTTAATTTTTATTAAAAATATAGATCTACTTTGATGAATGAAATAGAAAAAAAAACAATATCATTAATTAAATTAATAATAATGATATCTAATAGGAATCATCCTGCCGCATCAAATAAAAACTTAAGCGATAATGATGATTACAGCTCTGCTTTAAGCAAAATACAAAAAGAATACAATATTAAAGTTAAGAATAAACATTCTATAAATAAGAAGTTAGATGACATTTCTTTACCCGCTATTTTATTCGAAAACGACGGGCAACCTTTCGTTTTGGCAAAATATGATGAACAACGGGTATTGATCCAAAGACCTCATCAGGAAGCATCTGAGATCTTAGATAAAGCAGAATTTATCAGTCTATGGAGTGGCAAGTGGTTAAAAATAAAACAAAGAAGTAGCCAGTTTAATATTCGCTGGTTTATTCCTGAGTTTGTCAGGCAAAAGAAAAACCTGACGGAGATACTGCTGTTCTCTTTCGTTTTGCAAATTCTGGCACTTATCTCACCTCTGGTCGTGCAGGTTGTCATGGATAAGGTTCTTGTCCATCAGGCATTTTCCACGCTGGATGTACTGATTTTCGGGCTAGTGATCGCCGGACTGATTGAAGTGCTCCTGCGGGGATTACGCGAATATCAGTATGCCCACACAGCCAACCGGATTGACATCAAACTCGGGCTGAAACTGGTTAAGCACCTGTTCGGCCTGCCTTTGCTGTTTTTCAAATCCCGTCAGGTGGGCGCGATTGTGACGCGGGTGCGGGAACTGGAAACGGTGAGGGAGTTTTTAACCGGCTCCATGTTCACGCTGTGTATTGATGTCTTGTTCATGTTCGTATTTATTTACGTCATGAGCCTGCTGTCCGGTACGCTGACGCTCATTTTTCTGCTTACCATCCCCTGTTATGCCCTGCTTGCATGGTGGGTTACCCCAAAAATTGAACAGGCAGTGGAAAAACAGTTTACTCATTCCGCCATCAATACCTCTTTCTTAACTGAAACAGTCGCGGGTGCCGAAACACTGAAAAGTCTGGCCGCAGAGCCTCGCTTTATTCGCCGTTGGGACAGCCAGACCGAAAAAATGGTCAGCACCAGTTATGATGTACAACAGTGGGACAATCGTTCCGGTCATCTGGTGATGCTGTTACAGAAGGTAACCAGTGCAGTTATTATTTGGCTTGGCGCTTCAGAAGTGCTTTCACTGCACATGACGATTGGTCAATTGATTGCTTTCAATATGATGGTGAGCCATACCCAACAACCTTTGTCTAAGCTGGTGCAACTCTGGGGGCAATTTATCCGTTCACGTATCGCCATTGAGAAGCTGGGCGATATGCTGAATCTGCCAACAGAACAGCAATCAGGCAACCAACACGTTACATTGCAGGGCGCGATCGCATTTTCCGATATTGTTTTTCGCTATCAACCCGATCTCTCCCCAACCATCAATCATTTCACGCTAGATATCCGGGCGGGCGAAACCGTCGGCGTCGTCGGTACTTCCGGCTCTGGGAAAAGCACCCTTGCACGTTTGCTGCTACGGCTTTACACCCCGGAAAGTGGGGTAATCACGCTGGATGGCATTCCCTTGCAACACCTCAATATTGAATCCATCAGGCAACAAGTCGGTATCGTGCTGCAAGAAAACTTCCTGTTTAACAAAACAGTGTATGAAAACTTGTCCCAATCATGCCCTGATGCACCGTTATCCACCGTTATTGAAGCAGCGAAGTTAGCAGGGGCACACGATTTTATTCTCAAACTGCCGATGGGATATGACACGGTAATCGCAGAAGGAGGGCAATCCTTATCAGGCGGACAACGGCAACGTCTGGCCATTGCCAGAACCTTGCTGTCAGATCCCAGAATCCTGATCCTTGATGAAGCCACCAGCGCGTTGGATGACGAATCACAAGCCATCATTCAAACCAACATGGCATCCATTGCTCAGGGCAGAACTGTCATTACTATCGCACACCGGCTCTCTACAGTGCGCCAATGTGACCGGATTATTGTGTTACACCAAGGCCAGATTATTGAACAAGGTAGTCATGAACAACTTCTGCAACAGAGCAAGCACTACCGGAAACTCTGGCAGTTACAACAAGAACTAAAACAGGAGGAGCCTGCCCATGCTTAAGGCTATTTTGCACAAAGGGATCAAACGGTTCCGTACACCTACTCCCCACTATGACTTTTTGCCGACACATCTGGCACTATCACAACGCCCTCCCTCTCCGTTCGCACGTTATACGGCGATGACCCTGAGCGTTGGTGTGTTGGTCACCTTACTGTGGGCTTATCTGGGGAAGCTGGATGTGCAGGCAACGGCAACCGGCCGCCTGATTGCTTCAGGCCGGTCGCAAGTCATTCAGGCTTATGAACAGAGCCGCCTGATTGCCATCCATATTACAAATGGGCAGCACGTTGAGAAAGGTGCGCCACTGCTGACGCTCAATACACTTGGTGTGAATCAGGATATTGCCCGCTTACTCGAACAGCGCGACTACCTGATTGAAGAAGATATCCGCTATCAAGCTTTGCTGACGAAGTGTGATCCCAAATCCCTGCCTGCTTTCCAGCAACAGTCCGAAGGAAAACAGGAAAAAATCCTGATGCATTACCATCACGAAAAGCAGGAGTTCGATGCAATCGTGACCAATATCTACGCGGAAATGGAGGTCAACCTCACTTCCCAAAAAGCGCGGAGTAGTGATATACGGTCATTGAGCAATCTACGCGAAAATATCAGCCAGCGTTTGCAGGCTCGAAAGACATTGAGCCAAAAGCAGGTCATCAGCAAAGTGGAATATCTGGAACAAGAAAAGGAATTTCTGGAAACGGAAAGACTGATCGCTCAGCAAAAATCAGAACTCAGTATTTTCCAGACGCAATACAAGAGCCTGGAGGAACGTTTAAAAAGCACCAAAGTGCAAAAAGAGCGGGAATGGTTTGAGAAAAGAAAACAGGCTGAAATTCAATTAGCTAGTTTGAAACAAGAACTTTCTAAAATGCATGAACGGGAAGAACTTGAGATTGTGCGCTCTCCTGTGACGGGAACTGTCCAACAGTTGAGTGTCCATACTCTGGGTGCCGTTCTACAGTCAGCACAAAGTTTGATGGTGATTGTGCCTGATGAGCATGTACAACTCGCTGAAATTCAGATCCTGAACAAAGATGTGGGCTTCGTTCGTCCGGGTCAGCACGTCACGGTCAAAGTCGATGCTTTCCCTTATACCCGCTACGGTACAATCGAAGGCGAGTTACTCAGTATTTCACGGGATTCCACAACCGATGAGCATCTTGGCCTGGTTTTTCCGGCACAAATCAGCCTTAAGCAAAACAATATTATGGTAGATGGAAAACCGGTCGAAATCACGGCAGGCATGTCGATTGTTGCTGAAATTAAGACGGATCAGAGACGAGTAATTGATTATCTGCTCAGCCCAATTCAAGAGTATCAATCAGAAGCCTTGAGGGAAAAATAATCATGACTGACGATTATGCTCTGAATTGTATTGTCTATTTGGGAAAACAGTTCCATAAAGTCGCTTCTGTAGAACAACTGCATCATGTGCTGGGGCTGGATTCCCTGACGCTGACAGATTCACAACTGCGTGAAGCGGCTGATGCCATTGGGTTACACAGTAAATTTGATCGCCTGACACCGGATAGCGCCAGTACATTACCTTTACCTGCATTAATTGAAATCGATCAGCGTTGGTGGGTATTGTCAGAAATCCAACCTGATACGATCACTGTGCTCGATCCGACCAGCGGAAAATGCGAAGTGCGTACGTGGGATCAGCCTGCGCACGATGAGAAAGCGAAATCCGATAAGGGCAGTGTTAACCAATATAAAGTGCTGCTGGTGGCAGATAATACACTGACTAAACAACAGGTTAAATTTAGCCTGAGCTGGTTTTATCCTTCCATTTTCAGGCAAAAAAATCAGTTACGGGATATTTTCCTGTTTGCTATTGTATTGCAGCTTTTTGCGCTGGCAGCGCCCTTGTTGTTTGAAAATGTCATCGACAAGGTGCTGGTTGGGCGGAGTATTGCCAGCCTGCAAGTCCTCGGCATGGCGATGCTCGCACTGGCATTGGCTGAACCGCTCTATAGCTTCCTGCGTAATACCGTGTTTGGGCATATGGCCAGCCAGATCAACTCCGAACTTTCCGGCAGGCTTTATCGCCATCTTGTCGGGTTGCCCTTGCCTTATTTCAAGCAACGCCAAACAGGGCAAATTATCGCCAGAGTGCGGGAAATGGCGCATATCCGGCAGTTTTTGACCGGCTCTACCCTTATGTTGCTGCTCGACCTGATTTTTATCATCCTGTTTCTGGGTGTCATGTTCCACTACTCTACCCTGCTGACATGGATTGTTATCAGTTCGCTGGTACTCTACTTCCTGCTCTGGGTAGCTGTCGGGCCAATCATCCGACGCAAAGTAGAAAAAGAGTATGAAGCCGATGCCAATGCCACGAGTTTCCTGACAGAAGCTGTCACGGGTATCGAAACGATTAAAACTACCGCAACCGAAAAACGTTTTTTGCACCAGTGGCAAAAGGCATTGAGCCAGCAGTTGATCCAACGCTTTACGGCTCAGAAAAGCGGGCTGGCAGCGGGACAAGGGATCGCCCTTATCCAGAAAGTTGTTGCCGCTTTACTGTTGTGGTGGGGAGTCCGGGCCGTGCTTGATGGCAATTTATCTCCCGGTGAATTAATTGCTTTTAATATGCTGGCAGGTCACGTTACCCAACCGATCTTACGATTGGCCCAAGTCTGGCAGGATTTTCAACATACCCTGATCGCCCTGCGTCGGGTTGGCGATATTCTGGATGAACCCATGGAAAACAGTAAACAGGGGCTGGCATCAGCACCTGAGCTGGCAGGCCAGATTGAATTCAGGAATATACGCTTTCGCTATCATGCAGATACGCCAGAAGTGCTGGCAAATCTGTCGCTGGGGATTAAAGCAGGAGAGTTTATCGGCATTACAGGGCCGTCAGGCTCCGGCAAAAGCACGCTGACCCGACTGTTGCAGCGCCTGTATGTACCACAACACGGACAGGTTTTGGTGGATGGCATGGATTTAGCTATCGCCGACCCTGTATCACTACGCCGTAATATGAGTGTGGTTTTGCAGGAGAGCATTCTGTTTTCCGGCAGCATTGCAGATAACATTCGCTTGTGCAAACCCAATGCCAGTGATGAAGAAGTCTATCAGGCCGCAAACTTAGCGGGTGCCACTGATTTCATCAATGCGTTTCCACAAAAATTCGCTCATCCTGTCGGTGAAAAAGGGAGTAATCTTTCTGGCGGACAACGGCAGCGTATCGCGTTGGCGAGAGCATTGCTGAATGATCCCAGGATCTTGATCCTTGATGAAGCCACTTCCGCACTGGATTATGAATCGGAAGCGGCCATTATGAGCAATATGGATGAAATATGTCGTAACCGAACGGTGATTAGTATCGCCCATCGGCTGAATACTATTCGCCATGCCAACAAAATTTTCGTTTTAGATCAAGGGAAAATCGTTGAGTCAGGTTCACATGATGCTCTCGTGCAACAAGACAACTTATATGCCCAGCTCTGGCATCAACAAACCAAGTGATTTGGTGATTTTTTTATGACGCTGTTTACGACGACAAAAAAAGAAAATTCATTGAAGACATGAAGCTTATTTCGCCTTAGAATTAATTTCACAACGAAATTAACATAGCATCACAAAATGTTCTTAAGGAAGAGAATATAACTATGAAACAAGTCTCTATTACAGTTTTGGTTTTTTCTCACACATCAGTCACATCGGTTGCCATGCCGATTGAAATTCTCACCATTGCCGCCAACGCTATTGGCGGCCCGATTCCTCATGTCAATATTATTTCTCCAACCCAGCAAGGCATGATCGGTCAGGGAATGACCCATCAAAGCGTCAATAATACCAATGGCCTGTTTGGTGATCCTACGCCTACTGCCCACGGTACTCTCAACAATTATCTCCAGGACGCTCAGGAACCCGATATTATTCTGGTCGGCTCACTGGGATTTCCTGAATGGGAACCACGGCACTGTTCGAGGGAAATCATTGAGTGGCTTAAGGCGATGGATGAAAAACACATCCCTATTGTTTCAATCTGCTCTGGCACCTTTATGCTTGCCAAAGCAGGATTATTAAACACAGGCGCAACAATCCATCCTCACTTTTCCACTGAATTCAAAAAAATATTTCCCCATATCCCCCTCTATACCGACGAAAAGATCATCAGTGACAATCACCGTTTTTGCATTTCCAGCGCCTATGGGTGCGGAAGCGCCATGCTGAATATTGTTGAGTTGATCTACGGGCAATATGCCAGAGAACAATGCGCGAAATTCCTGCTGGGCGAAAATGATAATAAAAATTCGTCTGATTCCGCCTGTTTTGCCGCTTATCGCCAACATGCCGATTCGCTGATCCACAAACTACAAGATTGGATGCATGCTTTCCCCTCTGAAATTTTATCCGTCGCCGATTTAGCCAATAAAATTCATCTTTGTGAACGCCAGATGAAACGTCGTTTTAAAATCGCCACAGGGAAAACACCGATTCAATATATTCAACAGATCCGTCTGTCACAGGCCAAACATTGGCTGGAAAAATCACAGAAAACCATCGAAGAAATCAGCCATGAAGTGGGTTATGAGGATACCCGTTATTTCAGAGAGTTATTTAAACGTTGCAATGGATTAACGCCAAAAGAGTACCGCCAAAAATATCATCACTGATGAATGTTTGAAGGTTGATAAATATACTAAAGAAACAAGACAGGCAGTGGACAGAAAAACAACGCTACCGGTAGACAGCCTGAGACAAGCCGCGTTCTGGTTAATGACCACCGTTGATGACGCGATAGGAAAAAAAAGGATGGAATCAAATTTTGATGGGGCTGAAAATCTTGATTTGCTGACCTACATGATGCGAAAGACGTTTACATCGTAAAGGTCGATTCCGACAATCTCCCCCATCAACCAGTAGCGACACGCGTCCAGCTAAGGTATTATTGCCCGCTATATTATTGGTACACGCCCTTTATCAATTGAATTTATGGCAAAAGAACAAACTGATCGCACCACACTGGATTTGTTCGCAGATGAACGCAGGCCAGGGCGACCTAAAACAAACCCACTGTCCAGAGATGAACAGCTTAAGGTTAACAAACGCAACCAGTTGCGACGAGATAAAGTTAAGGGGTTGCGCCGAGTGGAGTTAAAACTCAACGAGGACGCAGTCGATGCACTAAATCATCTGGCAAAACAGCGTAATATCAGCCGTAGTGAACTGATTGAACAGATGCTGTTAGCCCAACTGGCAGAAAAAAATCACCTTGCCGATTAACGGCTTTTATTCAACAGCAATGAAGCGGCATCACCACACAAATCTGACAGATTTGTCATGGATGTTTGGTCAAAATAACGCTTTTCATTTTATTAAAACTGACATTTTTCCTGCTGATTTCAGCGTGATGTGTATAGCTTAAATACACGATAAAACAAGAGGTTAACCCATTTTATGGCAATAATAGGTATATTCTTCGGCAGCGATACAGGCAACACAGAGAACATTGCCAAAATGATCCAAGAAAAATTGGGCGGTGCTGATGTTGCTGAAGTCCACGATATTGCCAAAAGCAGCAAAGAAGACATTGAAGCCTTCGATATTCTGCTGCTTGGCATCCCAACTTGGTATTACGGCGAAGCTCAATGCGACTGGGATGATTTCTTCCCGACTTTGGAAGAAATTAACTTCGAAGGGAAACTAGTCGCTCTATTCGGTTGTGGTGATCAGGAAGATTATGCAGAGTATTTCTGTGATGCTATGGGCACCATCCGCGATATTATTGAACCTCGCGGCGCTATTATTGTAGGTCACTGGTCAACCGCAGGGTATCACTTTGAAGCTTCTAAAGGTATGGCTGATGATAACCACTTCATTGGCCTGGCTATTGATGAAGACCGCCAACCAGAATTGACTGATGAGCGCGTTGAAGCCTGGGTACAACAAATTAAGGCTGAAATGAGCCTGTCTGAAATTCTGGGTGCATAAGGGCATTAGCTTCCTTTCACACACTTGCATAATGTGTCATGATATCAGGTCTGGCATGGTTTTCATTTTGAATATCCATGCCTATAATCAACAACGTGAAACAGAATCATGATTCCCTCACGATACCCCTAAGTATCACAAGTTCACTTAACTCAAGTTACAGGACTGAATCCGCATGACCGACAACAATAAAGCATTGAAAAATGCTGGACTTAAAGTAACACTTCCGCGCTTGAAAATTCTGGAAGTGCTACAGGACCCAGAATGCCATCATGTCAGTGCGGAGGATCTCTACAAAAAACTGATTGATATCGGTGAAGAGATTGGCCTCGCCACTGTCTATCGCGTGTTGAACCAGTTCGATGATGCCGGCATTGTCACACGCCACAATTTTGAAGGCGGTAAATCTGTTTTTGAACTCACTCAGCAACACCACCATGACCATCTAATTTGTCTCGACTGCGGTAAAGTCATTGAATTCAGTGACGAATCGATTGAAGAACGCCAGAAAGACATCGCTGAACGCTATGGCATTAAACTTTCAAACCATAGCCTCTACTTATATGGTCACTGTGCTGTTGGTGATTGCCGCAAAGATAGCTTACTGCATAATGAAAAAGCATAATAAGCAAGCACAATAAAGAAGTGATTAACGTCGTTCGCTTCTCGTGTCTGGCTTAATCTGAATAAACCACTGCCGATTAGCTCACGCTAATCGGCAGATTGCTTTAGGCGTTAAATTTAAGCGTTAAAGTTTAACTTCGTCTATCCGGCTAAAACGTTTTCCATCGCTACTGACAGAACGAATTTTCACATTACTGCTGACGTAAGGCCGCTGTCTGTCATCGTAAATCTGCCATGTTTTTCCATCATCCAGTGAATATTGGATAACAACACCCGGCAACGCAACATTAGCTTCAAATACTCCGGCAACAATTCTTCCTCCCGGGACCGGCAAGCGATAAGCAATGTTGAGTTTATCCAGTTTGGTCAACTCATGCTGTCCCATCAGGTTAGCAAAACGTTCCCAATCACGATTGAGCACATCCGTATCAACATAATGGGTTATTCCACCTTTATATTCTCTACCCTGCTGATAATTCAATTCCCAATCAGCCTGATGCCATGCACGTTCCGCCAGCGGTAATAAGCGCGGGTAAATCATATATTCCATCTGTTCATCGGTACGCACGGTTTCACTCCATGATAGCCCTGACATACCATAGGCGCCCGGCCAACGTTTACTGCTATGGGTATTAAAACGGTTGCCATCGCGATCTACCGAAGTTTCCGCATTTTGTGGCATATTATTTGGGGCAAAGCTGAAAATTTTCGCCTCATCATTAAACCGAGTCGCCCAATAGTAGCCCCGCTCTTTCGGATGCACTTCATACGGCATATCAATGTAGACATAATCAGGGCTGGAAACGATGACTCGATAATCTTTATTCGCCCAATCATTTACGGTGTCATAACCTCCCCAATAAAGGGTATCCCAGAAATTGACCGCAACATGTTTAGTAGCAAAGTCTTTTGCTGACTTGGCATGTTTCAGACCATCCTGCCATGCCTGCATCGTGTCAATGCCGTGAGAGTTGACGATTTTACTTACTTCAATAGCAAAATAACTGGCAAGCTCATCAACATCGTTGATTACACCCTGCGCTATCATCTTCTGGCAAACCTGAGATTTAGCCCACGGCTTATCTTCGATTTTTTTGTTGATAATCCCCTTGCCCGGCACAATTGGCCCGTCTTGATCCTGATATCCGGCACCCAAACGAATATTTTTCGCCTCATCCCCGCCAAAATGCCATGTATTCAACGGTTGCCCGGCTTCTTTGTGCATAGCGGCAACTTCGCTAATCACTTTATCGATAAATCGCTTGGAAGAATCCATACATGGGTTCAGATAACTCCGACGATCATAGAACTGTACGGATGTTGTATTTGAGGTATCTGTCGGATCAAGTAAGCGATATTCATTGGCTTCCTGCTCTTTGCCTTGTGCCATAAGTTTTTTATAGCGTGCTTCCATTGATACAACAGCGGCACGGGCATGAGCGGGAATATCAATTTCTGGGATTACTTCTATCTGGCGGGCTTTGGCATAATTCAGAATATCAAGATAATCCTGACGGCTGAAATAACCGCTCCCCATGTTGTTGTTATTCGGCCCTGACCCCAATTGCGGCAACAGGCACTGAGTTTCACTCAGGTCATGGCAACGCTGACTGCCAACCTCTGTCAACTCCGGTAAACCGGGAATTTCCAAACGCCAGCCTTCGTCATCACTCAAATGGAAGTGGAACTTATTCAACTTATAGCTGGACATTTGATCGAGCAGACGCAAAACCGCTTCTTTGCTATGAAAGTTACGCCCAACATCAAGGAACACACCACGATATTCAAATCTTGGTGCATCTTTTGCTGTCAATGTAGCAATCTTCGGCGTACCGTTGGCAGGAAGTAAGGAAAACAGTGATTGCAGGCCGTAAAATACACCTGATTGATCAAACGCGACAATCTGTGCTCCTTTGGTCGTAATTGCCAACGAATAGGCGCCTTTTACCCGCCATGACCTTGTAAATTGGTCCGCATTGATTTGCGTCGCTATCCGATAGCCGCTATCTGTTAAGTCAATGTCCTGTGCTTTAAAACGCTCTCTGATGACCTTAATAGATTCGCCGCTCAACCCTCCCAGCTCTAATTTCACTCCACGGGATAAATCGACATCCTGTGAATGAATGGAAAGCTCCTTCGGTGTCGGAATTATCTGCCCGCGCAGTTTATCCTCACTGATTTTTGCTACCTGCTGATTTTTTGTGAAACGATTCTCCGCTGTCATCAGGATATTGTTATCCGTTACAGTGCGCTTCCATTGTTCACCTTCCAGATCAGATAAAAACTCACTGATGTTTTCAGTATCGGTATTCACCAACACCTTAGGCGTAGCATCGCCGGAGGTTGCATACCAACGTGGCATAAAATCCGTGCTGTAGATCTGCCAGTATTCCCCAATAATCGGCAGCACGATCTTTTCATTAGCCTTAATACCTGTGAATTTCTCGGTTGGCTCCAATTTATACAAGTCACCCGTCATATGGGTGATTTTGTATTGCTCATTATCCAGTTTCAGAACTTGGCGAATACTATGAAAATAGATCGCCCAATCAGAAGAATCGATTGCCTGATTACCATTGTTCAAGGTGATATTAACGCGATTACAGGCAGCCGAATCTGCGCCTATAATCGCGCAGTTTGTGCCATGCGAGCCAGCCTGATTATCAATGACTTTGAAATTGACTTTTAGCTGGCTCAATGAATCTACGATCTGTTGTGATGTCATTTCCGCATGGGTGTTACCTATAAATCCAACTGCCGTGATGAGTGCTGCCAAGGTACGTAATTTTATGGTTTTCATAAATTACCTCGTCCGAATTTCTTATTTTTTTCTCTGGGCAAATAGTGTACAGATTTTGCTAGCCAATAACCCTATATAATATGGGACTATAAGGCAATTTTTTAATCACAATTGAAGGAATCAATTTTCATTACAATACTTTTATCTGCACTTTCAGCGAACCACAGCAGCGGGTATGACGATAATCACTTTTGAGTTTTAACTCGAAATCTATTCAGTGTATGCCTTCAATCTATAAAGTCATTGGTGAGAAAAAAAGAAAAGTCTTTGATATACGTCTCAAAAAACAGATTGCAAAGCATACAGGGGACTTGTATTCGAAACTAACTGCGTTCATGATTAAATAATAACATTTAGTTATAATTTCATAAGTAATAATTTCTATTAGATATGATTGTTTTTTTGCCTTATAGGAGGTTTGAATGTTGCCTCATTTCCTGAAGCAGGTTCATAGTTATCCCGACAAAGTCGCAGTCCTCACACCTGAAAAATCGATTAATTATCATACACTCAAGCTGCAAGCAACGACCGTGGCGGGTTCGCTACGGTCGTTTGGAATTAGGCATGAAGAGCCTATTGCGATCCTGCTGCCACCGGGCATTGAACAAATCACGAGCCAGCTTGCCATTCTTATGGCTGGCGGAAGTTGCGTGCCTCTCGACCCGAATGTACCTCCAGCGCGCCTAAACGACATGTTGGACGATCTGGACGTGAGATGGACCATTACCGATTCACCAGACAGCTCCCCACCATTACACACCACACTCGTTTCATTTTCCGATCTTCTTGAAGGGGAAGACTTAGCCGAAACCGATAGCGGGATTGCTTGCCTGGCTCCACATCATCGAACCCATGTTCTCTTTACCTCCGGTACGACCGGTAAGCCGAAAGGTGTGCAGATCGAGGAAAAAAGTATTATGCGGGTCGTCGTCGATACGACATATATACATTTCACGCCTGAAGATCGCATTGCCTGCACCTGCAACCCGACATTCGACATCTCACTGTTCGAAATCTGGGGAGCACTCCTCAATGGCGCGACGGCTTTCGTGCCCCCTAAAAAGGATGTGCTGAACATAGAATATTTTCAAGCCGAACTGGCGAGGCGCGAAATTTCTATCGTCTTTGTTGCGGCAACGCTCTTCAATCTGATCGCGAAAACATACCCTCGGGCATTCCACAATATTCGCTATCTTCTGATAGGTGCCGAAGCGCTCAATGCCCACACGGTGAAGCTGGTTCTGGAAGCAGGCGCCCCCCCACAACATATTATTAATGGGTATGGCCCAACAGAAAGCACCATATTCGCGCTTTCACACGATATCAGTCTGGGCGATCTGGTTGATGGCAGTGTCCCTATCGGACGACCGATCGACCGTACCAGCGCATTTATTTTGGATGATAATCTGGAGCCGCTGGCACCAGGAAATCTGGGACAGCTCTATCTCGGTGGCAAGGGACTCTCACGGGGATACTGGAACCGTGACGAGTTGAATTCTGATCGTTTCGTACATGTCGCTATCCCCGGACATTCCCTACCGATGCGGCTTTACAAGACGGGCGATCTCAGTTGGCAGCGTGACGATGGCGTCTTCATGTATTCAGGGCGCATCGACAATCAGGTAAAGATACGCGGTCATCGTATCGAACTGGAAGAAATCGAAGTCCGGCTTCTAAAAAGCAAGGAGGTTAGTCTGGCTAGGGCCTGCGCTGTGAAAAACGAGGGGGAAGACGATTTCCTTGCCGCATTCGTTGTTCCTCTGTCGCCGGACACTTTCGACCGGGAGCGGCTCGCACGGGAATTGAGTGAGTATCTGCCTGCATACATGCAGCCTCGTCTTTTCGTCGTCGAGGATATCCCTATGACGCCGCACGGAAAGATAGACCAGCGCAAACTCATAGCGCTATTCACAAAGCGAGCGCCGTCTGAAGAACGACCCGCTGGCTTCAACGATACCGAATATGAGGTATATCGCATCTGGAGCAAGATCCTGAACAACAGCGAGATCTCGCTCGACGACAACTTCTTTCAAATGGGAGGCAGTTCCCTGCAAGCCGCTCGTCTTGTGATTGAACTCGCTCGTCAGTTTAAACAACACTTCTTGGTACAGACCCTTTACGAAGTACCAAACCTCCGACAGCTAGCCAAAATCGTTTCACAAGGCAATTCCCCACAAGCGCTGGATGAAATGGAGGAATGGTTGAGTGATGCGAAACTACCGGAGGATATCAAGCCATTGCCGAAGAAACCGCAGGACTGGGCGCATCTTACCAACGCATCCGTTTTTCTGACAGGTGTGACCGGCTTTCTGGGAGCGTTCTTCTTACGTGATCTCCTTACTCTCGGGAATATAAAAGAGAATATAAAAAACGTAGTTTGTCTCGTTCGGGCGAAAGACGATGCCATGGCATACCAACGTATTGAAGACACCCTTTCCAAGTATGGATTGTGGGAAGCCTCGTTCGCCGGGCGCATTAGGGCTGTGACTGGTGACTTGTCTCAACCCAAGTTAGGACTAAGCGACGAACTCCACGACGAATTGGCCAACACAAGCGATGTCGTTTTTCATCTGGCAGCAAATGTCAACTACATCCATCCCTACCGAATGCAGCGCGTCTTCAACATCGACAGCACGCTGAACATTCTTCGTTTCGCCACACAAGGCAAAGCCAAGGCCGTACATTACTCATCGACGATTGCAGCATTCGGTCCGGCGGGATTGCTGAACCCGACAACCCGTATCTACGAGAATGATAGTCTCATCCCCTATATCGAGGGCCTGAAATATGATACCGGCTATGCACAGAGCAAATGGGTTGTAGAACAGCTTATTCGACAGGCCCGGGAACTCGGCATTCCGTTGTCCGTCTACCGGCCGGGGTTCATTATGGGTGACAGCGTTCACGGTGTCGGCAATCCAAATGATTTCGTCGCACGCCTGATTAAGGGATGTATTGATATCGGCGTTTGTCCGCAACTGCCGCGCCAGCGAAAGGAATTCGTTCCGGTCGATTATGTCAGCACGGCGATTTTGACTATCGCGACTGACATACGGAACCTGGGTCAGGTTTACCACCTCGTTCCGCCGCAGATAGAGCAGTCCGTTGACATTGATGGGTTCTTCCACCTTTTAGAGGAATGTTATGGACATCCATTGCAGTCACTCCCTTACAACGAATGGCTCTCCAGGCTGACCGCCGATCCTCATTTGAACGATAATGCGTTGTTGCCCTTGCTACCAATGCTTTCTGAACGAGTCTACCATCAGTGGACCCGATGGGAGGCCAATGACAACATGCCGATCTATGATACCACGAACACAAATTCAGCCTTGGCTAATGCATCAATTCCGTTGCATTTTACCCCAATGGGAAAAGAGCTACTCTCAAAATACCTCGCCTATTATCTTCCCAAACTTCCTATCGATTTGGTTACTGCATCTCGTTAAACCTAAAGTGCCACAGATTGCACTGTCAGAATGACAAAGCGCCGGCTAAAAAACCAGCGCTTCATCAGTAAATTAAAGCGTGAAAATAATCACGCTTTTTTAGGGTGTGGATTAGGCAACCTGATTCACATTATTCCTGTGAGATTTTTGCCCAAGTATCACGCAGGCCAACCGTGCGGTTAAATACCAGATGTTCAGCACTTGAGAGGCAGCTATCAGCACAGAAATAACCTTCACGCTCAAACTGATACGTTTTTTCTGGCAGTGCATTTACCAACCCCGGCTCTACAAACCCTTTACGAACCACCAATGATTCTGGGTTGATAGTAGACAGAAAATCATCTTCCGCCCCAGGGTTTGCCACACTGAACAGACGGTCATACAGGTAAAATTCTGCTGGTACGCCGTGTGCAGCGCTTACCCAATGAATAACACCCTTAACTTTGCGGCCATCAGCCGGATCTTTATTCAAGGTTTGTTCATCATATTGGCAATAAATTGTCGTGATATTGCCTTCCGCATCTTTTTCAACATGTTCAGCTTTAATCACATACGCATTACGCAGACGTACTTCCTTACCCAGAACCAAGCGCTTATATTGACGGTTAGCTTCTTCACGGAAATCCGCGCGATCAATGTACAGTTCACGGCTGAACGGCACTTCACGGCTGCCCATTTCTGGCTTGTTCGGATGATTAGGCATGGTCAGAATGACTTCGCCTTCCGGCATGTTCTCAATCACCAGTTTTACCGGATCAAGAACTGCCATGGCGCGCGGTGCATTTTCATTCAGATCATCACGAATGCAAGATTCCAATGCTGCCATTTCAACGTTGTTATCCTGTTTAGTCACACCAATACGGCGGCAGAATTCACGAATAGAAGCAGCAGTATAACCACGACGACGTAAGCCAGAGATCGTTGGCATACGTGGATCATCCCAACCATCAACGATGTTTTCTGTCACCAACTGGTTCAGTTTGCGCTTTGACATCACTGCATATTCCAGATTCAGACGAGAAAACTCGTACTGACGTGGATGACAATCAATCGTAATGTTATCCAATACCCAGTCATACAAACGGCGGTTATCCTGGAATTCCAGCGTACAGATGGAATGGGTAATCCCTTCCAGCGCATCGGAAATGCAGTGTGTAAAATCGTACATCGGATAGATGCACCATTTATTGCCTGACTGATGATGTTCTGCGAACTTAATGCGGTAGATAACCGGATCACGCATAACGATGAACGGAGATGCCATATCAATTTTGGCACGCAGACACGCCTTACCTTCAGCAAACTCACCGGCACGCATTTTTTCAAACAAAGCGAGGTTTTCTTCCACGCTGCGATCACGGTAAGGACTGTTTTTACCCGGTTCTTTCAGAGTACCGCGATATTCACGGATTTCTTCCGCACTCAATTCATCCACATACGCCAATCCTTTGTTGATTAACTCAATGGCGTATTGATAAAGCGTATCGAAATAGTCAGAAGAATAGCGAATATTGCCACTCCACTGGAAACCCAACCATTGTACGTCAGTTTTGATTGACTCAACGTACTCGATATCTTCCTTAACTGGGTTTGTATCATCAAAACGTAGGTTGCACTGTCCCTGATAGTCTTGAGCGATGCCGAAATTCAGGCATATCGACTTGGCATGACCAATATGCAGATAACCGTTAGGTTCAGGCGGAAAGCGGGTATGTACGGATGTATGTTTCCCCGTTACCAGATCTTCGTCAATAATCTGACGAATAAAGTTTGTCGGGCGGGCTTCTGCCTCACTCATTGTTTTTTCCTCAATGCAAAAAGCGCTTCAACATAACCCTCTATAATCTATTAAGCTGAACCGAGAAACAATACTTTGTTCGTGGGAAATGGAGGAATGGGTAAAGTTAGCGTGTAAAAGCAGAAAAATAGCTCCCATCTTAGCCGATTGAAGCGATCTGATCATACGCAAACCCAAAAAGATCTACAGCTATCTCCTGATAATCCATGACCAACGGTAAGCTAATTAGAAATTATTTCTGTGTAACAGATTATAGCTGGTAAAAGTTAAAGATTCTGGCATCGCTGATATTACTTAATTTGCCGAAAAATAAGTTTATTATAAAAATTAATATACACTTCATATATAAAATTATTTAATTTTAATGATTACATGCGTATACATTAAAGATACCGACTTCTCTGATACAGAATTAAATTACCGCCTCAATATCAAAAGATATCGTACATATCAACAGAGAATGAAAATGAAGAGTTTATCATCAAGCAACAAAAAGATGATTATAGCAATAATCATTAATGAAAAATATATATCAAATCACTCTACAGATGGGTTTAAGGTCGGAGCTACATCATTTACATTAAAAATGGCTGATTACTTTATTAAACAGCAGGTTTTTGCCGGATTCATTCTCTATAAACGAGATGAGTCACTATTGGTTCCCAAAGTTGTGCAATTAGAAACAAATGAAATAAAGTATATAAAAATTTTCTTCAATTTTTCGATGAATTCAGAAGATATCAAAGAAGCCTTAGATAAGGCCCTATTAATTCTTTCTACAGATAATAACCATAATCCTAATATTTTTGCTTATTATCAAACAGATACGCTTCTCTCCTATCATCCGTCAAACATCCCATGCGGCGTCACACACCATGGCCCTTTTGTTGAGGATTTCCAGAAAAATTACTCACAAGAAGAAGCTTATCAAGCATTTGAAAATAAAGATAAAGCAGCTCACCTTCATAAACAACAATCCATAGGCATTAATACTCTGATTGATAAAGAGTATTTTGTTATACAACACTCTAAACTACAAGGTGATTATCTAATAAGTAAAGGCGTTCATCGAGAAAAAATAAAACAGGTTAATCCACCTATGTTTTCTTGCGAAAATCACGAATGCGGATCATTAGATCCTGATATAAGTCATTTTCTAAAAACGAATAAAGATGAAGTCTTGTTATTCACCGCGGTTGCCAGGTTAGATTACTTTAAAAATATAGAGTTATTAATTAATGCCTCTATTAACTTATTAGAAAAGGATATTCCAGCAAAAATATTAATCTTAGGTGATGAAGAGCATTATGATGCCAGAAGAGATATATTCTCTTCCATGATTCCTCAGGAATATAGAAAATACTTTTTAATTTCACATAAACTACCCCATACGGAACTATTCAGTATTTTTAATGCAATAAAGAAAAAAGCTATTTTTGTCTGTACGTCACGCTACGAAACGTTGGGGATTACTCCTTTAGAAGCAGCACTAAATGGCATCTATACCATTGTTCCTGATTTAAGCTCTGTGGAAGCTTCAACTTATTTCTCATCGGAAGATAAGTTCAAATATGACATAACATCACTAACTAAAAAAATAATTTCCATATATGATCAAAATTTATTTATATCTGATATACAACAACAAAACCTCAGATCCTTACTGTCAAAAGACATCTTCGAAGAAAGCATTAACAGGATTTATAAAGAAATTTCAACAAGTTGCAATTCACTACTTCCTTCCACTATTTAAATACTGTTTTTAATAAAACGTATAAATAGTTTCACATTAATGAGCACAGCAACG
>NZ_LFCV01000147.1 GCF_001037465.1 Xenorhabdus khoisanae | reverse complement strand
TTGACTGCGAGAGTGACAGCTCGAGCAGGTACGAAAGTAGGTCTTAGTGATCCGGTGGTTCTGAATGGAAGGGCCATCGCTCAACGGATAAAAGGTACTCCGGGGATAACAGGCTGATACCGCCCAAGAGTTCATATCGACGGCGGTGTTTGGCACCTCGATGTCGGCTCATCACATCCTGGGGCTGAAGTAGGTCCCAAGGGTATGGCTGTTCGCCATTTAAAGTGGTACGCGAGCTGGGTTTAGAACGTCGTGAGACAGTTCGGTCCCTATCTGCCGTGGGCGTTGGAAGATTGAAAGGGGCTGCTCCTAGTACGAGAGGACCGGAGTGGACGCACCACTGGTGTTCGGGTTGTCATGCCAATGGCATTGCCCGGTAGCTAAGTGCGGCAGAGATAACCGCTGAAAGCATCTAAGCGGGAAACTTGCCTTGAGATGAGTCTTCCCTTGTCCCTTGAGGACACTGAAGGAACGTTCGAGACGAGGACGTGGATAGGCTGGGTGTGTAAGCGTTGCGAGACGTTGAGCTAACCAGTACTAATGAACCGTGCGGCTTAACCTGACAACACCGAAGGTGTTTTGGGCGTGCG
>NZ_LFCV01000146.1 GCF_001037465.1 Xenorhabdus khoisanae | reverse complement strand
TATTATTTTAATGCAAGGGAACGGAATTACGTGAAGATTTTTTCCTAATGAGTGAAAATTGAGTCTCTCGCGTTTTATCATTTTTTTATTATGGAAGTTATAAAGGATAATTTTATGTTATCGATTGATAACTATTTTTCATGATGAGAGCTGAAATTTTTTCTAATATATGAAATTAAGGAAATAGCCTCATTTTTTATTGAGTTAGTTTTAAGCTTGAATAATGAAATTTTTTGAGGAACTTTTATATGTCATCATATATTAGTAAATTTATTGTTTTTTTTACTTTTCTTTATACATTAGTGATATCTTCTACAATGATGCACGCCTTTGCCGAGGGTAACCTAACTGCGGATAAAACATATCATCAGGCAATAGACAGAAAAGAAAATATAGATTTCCGAGGCCAAAAACCCGGTAAAAAATTTTTGAACCCGAATGCCGATAAAGAAGGTGATTTTAAAGAAAACAATAATGCCTCAGAATCTGACAGACCCAATGTGATCACCAATAATATCCAGGCAGTAAGCGGGATTCTGTCTTCTTCTCCTTCTGAGTTGGCTGAACAAGCTAAATCTTATGCGTTGGATAAAGTTAATAACACCATCACCTCTGAGGCGCAAAAATGGTTATCACAGTTCGGCACAGCCAGAATTAACTTTGGGTTAGATAAAAGAGGAACTCTGGAAAATAATGCTCTCGATCTATTGCTTCCGCTTTACGATAATAAATCCGACTGGCTGCTCTTTTCTCAATTTGGTTATCGCAATAAAGACAGTCGCCATACGCTTAACGTTGGTTTGGGAGGGCGCTATTTTTACCAAAATTGGATGTATGGACTGAATACATTTTATGATCATGATCTCACAGGTAAAAATCAGCGCTTAGGGTTGGGAG
Source organism: Xenorhabdus khoisanae (assembly GCF_001037465.1). Lineage (GTDB taxonomy): Bacteria > Pseudomonadota > Gammaproteobacteria > Enterobacterales > Enterobacteriaceae > Xenorhabdus > Xenorhabdus khoisanae. Next base: position 17,822 of record NZ_LFCV01000146.1, on the reverse strand, counting down.
GCGAAATTTGGAGCGATTATATTAAGCTCTCTGCCAATACTTATTATCGTTTAAGTGATTGGCAGCAATCACAGAATTTTAAGGATTACCATGAACGCCCGGCCAACGGTTATGACATTAGTGGTGAGTTTTTCCTGCCTGCTTATCCCAATCTGGGCGCTAAATTAGCCTACGAACAATATTTCGGTGATAACGTGACGTTATTCAATCGTGATACTAAACAGAAAAACCCCAGTTTGGCTAAGTTAGGTGTGACTTATACTCCGATCCCGCTATTTACAGTCGGCGTTGATTATAAACAAGGAGAAAGGAATTATACTGAAACTCAGTTTCTGGCGAATTTAAACTATAAACTGGGTGTTCCTCTTCATGCACAATTATTACCAGAAAACGTGGCTTCTATGCGGACATTGGCCGGTAGCCGTTATGATCTGGTAGAAAGAAATAACAATATAATTCTGGATCACGTAAAGCAATACAAAGTGGTTTTGCCAAACAACGTCACAGGATATAGCCATGAAGAACAATCTATAGCAGTGACAAATAATTCCGGAGATAAGATTGATTGGGAGCGAAACGACAAATTTAAAGAATTTGAAAAAAGTGGCGGAAAACTCTCTTTGAATCCGGATAATAAAATAGCGCTTATATTTCCAAAATATCAATCAGGTACTGGAAAGGGCAATAGTTACCCTATCAATTTTGAAATATTAGAAAATGGTAACCCTAAAAAAATCCATCATGCAAAAATGACCGTGCAAGTCAGTCCGTTTGTGGTGAAAGAGGTGGAGTTCACCCCCGCTGATGGAACCGTCTCTCCTGATGGAAGAACACCTTATATTTTTACGCCGGTAATTACTTACGATACGGTCAGTAATAATCCTCTGCCTCCGAATGTATCCATTAAAAATGTTCAGTGGACAACGGTACCACCCATTGGTAATACATCGGGCTTAAGTTGGGGTAAACCCGATCTCACTTCAACAACAAACGAGCAGGGGCAATTACAGGCGGCTTTGACCAGTAGCAAGCCAATAAGTAATGTAAAAGTGTTCCTGCAAATGGATGGCATGCCTAAAGCGCAGCAGGTAGCCACAGTGAGCTTTGAAGGTAGCTCTTCTCCTTCTTATGTTGATCGCATTGAAGTTTCATCACCATCAAAGGTGCTGATCTCAGATAATAGTCACTCTTATGAATACAAGGCATTGATTTTGAATAGTGATGATCAGAAGCCTGTACCATACCAGAAAATTGCCAATGTAAAATGGGATAACGATAACGGGAGTCAAGAACTCAAACTGGAAGGAGGCGATACAACAGATTGCGATGGGTATCTGACGGCAACCTTGAAGATGAACAGCGTGGTGGGTGCTCAGGATGTACTGGTTACACTTGCCATTGAAAATAACGCTCCGGTTTCGGCACAACGCAAAGTCTCCTTTTATCCGAATGGCTCTGAATTCAGGATTCGCGGCGCTATGCTGTATACCGACCTTCCCGGGCCTTTGTACGCTGATGGTAAGAGCCACTATACCATGACTGCCACTATTACAGATGAACAGGATAACCCAGTGAGAAATAAGGAAATCGGTGTGAAGTGGGTCGTGGGTGATAGATACAATCGCAATCTAGAGGATAGCAGTCTTATTCTTCAGCCAAGCAGAGGGGTTTTCGCTAAACAAAAAACGGATGGTCAAGGAAGAATAACCGCAACTTTGAGCAGTACAGAGCAGGTAGACAGAGCGATAGTTACCCTCTTCGTTGGGGCCTCTTCTGATGCTGCTACCTCAGTGGGGGTGGGTTTTGAAAAAGAACTCCAGGATTACCATATTGAAAATAATTCTATCAAAGTTGACGGAACTGATTTTAATTTGCCTGCTGATAATGAGAAGGAATATACCTTTACGGCTGTTGTGGTAGATAAGAATGGAACTCCTGTTTCAGAGAAGAAGATTACCAATGTGGTTTGGAGCACAAATAAAGAAGTTGCTGGACTCAGCTTGAAAGAGAAGGGTTCAATAATGAATGAAGGCTCAAAAACGGATTCAGACGGAAAATTACAGGCAACCTTAAGAAGTAGCATGCCGATAGAGGATGTACTGGTTTCACTTTCTATTGAAGGGCAAAAACCTGTTCAGATAAACCAGCCTGTGTCTTTCAAAGTGGCACGTATTTCAATACGGCAACCTGATCCTGAAACTGTTCGGTGGCTAGTGGTTAATACACCCTATCGTTATACCGCAACCATCAGGGAACCTAATGGTCAACCAGCAAAAGGTAAGCAAGTGAGTTGGAGCTTTAAGTCGAGTTCTAATGGCTCAATCAAGCTAACCCCTGTGGATAAGATAACGAATGAGGAAGGGCAGGTAACCGCAAGCCTGATAAGCACTGCTGCGGTTTCAGATGTGATTGTTACGGTTTCTGCTGAAGGCAATACATTGCCCTCACAGCCTGTAAAATTTGGATGGCCGGAAGTTAAAGAACTGGTATTAGAACAACAAAATGGAACCGTATCGCCCGGTGGATCGTATCATTTCAAAACCGCAGTATCCTTTCCGGAGCTCGATCATGCATATTGGGCTCAAGATGTTAAATTCCAATGGATGATTCAAGGCCCTACAAATAAGGGGCTGACTTTGTCACCAACCGGCGAGGTCACTGTCAAACAGGGAATATTGCGGGCGGTCTTGGAGAGCTCAAAGGATTTGCCTCCGGTAAAAGATGCAGTAGTTTGTCTTACTATGGTAGGAGCACCGTCATCTTTAATGAAATGTGCAGCCCCTGTGGATTTTGAAACAAAATAGCGGTTAGGGCATTATATGCGTAGATCCGGGTATACTGGATCTACGCAATCATTTTGATGAAGCGTTCCAAAGGGAAGGAGTGTTAATAAAGATGCAGATCAGGAAATAACATTTTACTAAGGAGACTAAATGTTCTTTCCCGAAAAATGCGGGATGGTAAAACGCTAAATGAATTATTTAAAGGCATAGAAATATATTTACTTCCAGAGTAACGGTGCTGTGCTTATGATGTTAATTCACCACTAATTCCCTTGGTTGTTTAATTGCCTTTTCTGATCTTTTAGGATTATTCACTTAACTCTATAAAAATCATCTGGTTGCTGCTACATACAAAAAGCGATACATTTTCTCTATAAAATAATATGCCAATACAGAATATTCCGATATAAAAAATATCAAAAACTTGAAATAAGGGTAGAGATATTTCATCAATAACAACACGCTATAATACCCTCTTTTTACATGCTATTTTATTGATATTACATTTGCTGCGAGATGTTTTTTTACTCGTTTTATGATGATGGACATCATTATTGTTGTATTTAATGTAATACTTTAAATTGAACAAATGCCTTATTAACACGCAATGAGAGTAAATGTTAAAAAAGCCAAAAAAGTTAAGAATGAGGTGGTTGTTAATAATATAATGGCTTTAGATTAACTGCTATTTATTGCGTTATACGAGTAAGTCAGATATATATTCTTTTCTTTATGTTCGTTAATTAAATTATTCACACAATAGTTTCGTAGTATGATATTTTAACTTTAATGGTTTTTGGTATTACCTTTAGTGGGTTGCCAATAAATAAAAGTTATCAGTTGATAACTTGATGCTCATTATTTAGTTTCTGGTGGTAGCCCTAATTGTATGACATATAAAATAATCAGTTATGGATTTATTTGTATGATGTATTCCCAATCCATTTCAAGTTTCAGCATCATCAATAAAGCCATAATTTGAAAAATGAAAGGGAGTATTGGGTATTATGGATAACAAGAGATTATCTTGTTTTGTATGACTAAAATGAGTAATTTAGTTGCTTATTGAAATAATTTTATTATGGAATTAATTCATAATAATAAATCTTTTGCGAATTGTATCCTTATTAACTAACATTTCATTAGTTAACATTTTGACCGATTGACCTGATAAAACCTTTGGCAAAACACGAAGTTAAAATGCTATCACCATGAATCTGTAATGTTTTGTAGTTATTTAACAATCATTGGGCGAAAGAACATGGATATACGCAATCTTGAAGCTTTTATCGTTTTGGCTGAGACTCTTAATTATCATAAGGCTTCAGAGAGGCTTTATCTTTCTCAGCCTGCCTTGACGAAGAAAATACACGGGTTGGAAGATATTCTTGGTGCTTCACTATTTACAAGGGGGCCAAATGGAACAAGATTGACAGATTTCGGGCATAAGACGCTGGAAAATGCCAGAAAATTCTTAACTCACTATGAACGTTTCAAAAGTCAGGTTCATTTTGATTCAAAAGAAGATATGACCAGACATTTATATATCGGTTCCTGTTTTCCTATCCATAATTATTCTCAAATAGAGAAACAGGTTACGGAAAAGAAAGGAAATGTTGTACTGGCGTTTGTGACAGGGCTGTCAGTTGAACAACAAGTCAGTTTATTGAATGCAGGGATGTTACATGTTGCGGTGATGCCTTTGGCATCTATTGCACCATTGGAACCGAAAAAGGTGTTTACGGAAAGGCTAGTTTATATCTTCAAGAAAAGTAGTCATCTGATATCTAAGTTCAGAACGGCTTTAAGTAAGTTTGGAAATGGGATTTCTCCGATAAATCAGTCAGAAAAAAAAGAGGTGGTTGAGTTAACGGATTATCTTAATGTTTTTCCTGTTTATACGGGTGAGAATATGAATTTGTTATTAAAAACAAATGATATTATGTTGATAATTGAAATGATTACAAAAAATAGTGCCTATACCTGTGTGCCTAAGAGGATTATTAGTGCTATTCCTGAGTATTATCTGAATTTTCTGGAGATTGTTGAAACAGATAAAAAAATTGACCTTGGAATAGTATGGGCAAAATCAATAGATGATCATTTAGTTGATGATGCTGAAAACTTTTCCACATTGGTTGCTGATGTATAAGCCAATGAGCAACGGTGGTTTTCTATAGGATATCCATCATTTATTCTTTTGTGAGAATGAAATCTGGTGTATGACTTTTTAAAAATTCTTTTATTTTTGTATTTTTATTTTGTAAATAGAGAATAATATTTTCAGAGTTTGGACAAGAGTAATAGGGTAAGAGAATAGGGAGTAATCGGGCATTGAGTGGCAATGCCCGATTATACTCAAGAAATTAGTTAACTCCTTGACTTGCATTAAATACTTCGGTAATTTTCTCAAGCTGTTCCTGAATATCTAACCATTCCATCTCGATATTTTCTAATTCAGATTTTGTTTGTGTCTGTTGATGCAGACATTCGGTTAGTTCAGTTTTTCGGTCATTTTCATAGAGTGTATTATCTGATAGCTTCGCTTCCAAATCTGCCAACGCTGTACTGAGTTTTTCCATCTGCTTTTCAAGAGCGGCAAGCTGTTTACGCAGTGGCTGCGTTTGGCTACGGAGTTCTGCTTCACGCCGTTTTTGATCTTTACGCTCTTGAGCACTGTAATTTGCAGTCCCATTCGCTAAAGTACTGGCATCAGCTTTCTCTTTTTCCTGACTGTCACGCATTTGTTGGCGTTGCAGCTCAGTCAGCCACTGCTGATAATCTTCTAAATCACCGGTGAAAGGCTCTGCTGCACCATCATGCACCAGATAAAGCTCGTCCGTTGTGGAGCGCAGTAAATGCCTGTCATGCGATACGACGACCAGCGCACCTTCGAAATCAATAAGTGCTTCCGTCAGAGCCTGTCTCATGTCGAGATCAAGATGGTTGGTCGGTTCATCGAGCAGAAGCAAGTTCGGGCGCTGCCAGACAATGAGCGCTAATACCAGACGGGCTTTTTCACCACCGGAAAAACGTCCGCTTGGATCGGTTACCTGATCGCCTTTAAAGCCAAATCCACCAAGATAATCCCGCAGTTGTTGCTCTGCCTCTTGTGGCGCGATTCGGGCTAAATGCTGCAACGGCGATTCGTCTGCGCGCAGGTATTCCAGCTGGTGCTGGGCGAAGTATCCCAGTTTGATGCCTTTTGATAAGGCAATTTCTCCTTGCTGTGGCGCAAGTTCGCCTGCCAGCAGTTTGATCAGCGTGGATTTCCCCGCCCCATTGCGGCCCAATAAGCCGATACGTGAACCCGGTACGAGGTTTAATTTGATCGAATTCAGGATGGTTTTGTCGCCATATCCGGCACTGACTTTTTCCATGATCAAAAGTGGATTTGGCAGGCTGTCCGGTTGGCGGAAACTGAAATGGAAGGGATTATCAACATGAGCAGGGGCGATAAGCTCCATACGTTCCAGCATCTTGATGCGGCTTTGTGCCTGCTTCGCTTTGGTGGCTTTGGCGCGAAAGCGGTCAATATAGCTCTGCAAATGAGCCACTTTTTCTTGCTGGCTTTGGTATAGCGCCTGTTGCTGGGCAAGTTTGGCGACGCGTTGCCGTTCGAAAGAGGTGTAGTTCCCCGTATATTCGTACAGATCCTGCTGCTCAATGTGCAGAATTTTATCAATGATCGGATCGAGGAAATCCCGATCGTGGGAAATCAGGATCAAGGTTCCGGTATAATTTTTCAGCCACTTTTCCAGCCAGATGACTGCATCCAGATCAAGGTGGTTGGTCGGTTCGTCGAGTAACAGCAAGTCGGAACGGTAAATCAGTGCCTGTGCCAGATTGAGGCGCATGCGCCAGCCGCCGGAGAATGACCGGACTGGCTGTTCCAGCTGTGCCGGAGAAAAACCCAAACCGTGCAATAGGCTGGCAGCTCTGGCCCGGATTGTCCATGCCTGAATAGTATCAAGTAAGCCATGAAGATGAGCGATAGCGTGACCGTCATTCTGTTCGTTGGCGATTTGCAGTTTTTGTTCCAGTTGCCGGAATTCACGGTCGCCATCAATCACATATTCCAGTGCTGGCGTTTCCAGAGCGGGTGTTTCCTGATTTACCCAAGCCAGTGACCAGTTATTGGGAAATGTGACGGAACCATTCTCTGCCTGAAGTTCATCTTTCAGTAGTGCGAGCAGGGTAGATTTACCACAACCATTCTTGCCCACTAATCCTACTTTCTGGCCGGGGTTGATGGTTGCATTAGCATTGTCCAGCAGGATACGAATGCCACGGCGGATTTGCAGTGAAGAGAAAACAATCATAGATGTTGTCTATATATAATGTGTTAAGTTAATAATTAGGTTTATATCCTTCATCTTTCAATTTGCTGTCTTGTGAGCCGCAATCGAAATCTATCGGGTATATGTATTCAATTTGATAGCCTGACGTGCATGGTAGCGGAAAATATGTGCCCTGACACGTCTTAGGGGGATTGATGTTATCGCCTAGCGTATTGCCGCCTAAAGTGTTGCTGTTATATACCCATCCCGAACCTCTGAATTCAGTTGCCAATAAGGTTTTGTTGGAGCCTGTTCACGCGTTGGAACATGTCACGATTCACGATCTCTATGGCTGTTACCCCGATTTTTTTATTGATGTAGCCCGGGAGCAAAAATTGCTGCGTGAGCACAAAATTATTGTATTCCAACATCCTCTGTATACTTATAGTTGCCCTGCGTTATTAAAAGAGTGGATGGATCGCGTATTGAACCGGGATTTTGTCAGCGGGGCTGAACATGCGTTGAGAGGAAAATACTGGCGCTCTGTCATCACGACAGGGGAACCGAAAGGTGCTTACCAGAAAGGGGGATATAATCTTTATCCGTTGGAAGAGATCCTCCGCCCTTTTGAATTGACGGCATTAATGTGCCAGATGCATTGGTTATCACCAATGATAGTTTACAGTGCCAGACGCCAACAGCCCGAAGCTCTCGTGAGTCATGCGGATGCTTATCGGGAATGGCTGAAAGCGCCATTGTCTTTGGGAGGACTATGACCATGGAGACTTCAGCGCTGTTAAGCGCCGGAACACTGTTTTTATTTGCTGCTGTTGTGGCTGTTCCTCTCGCCCAAAAATTCAAAATTGGGGCCATATTAGGCTATCTCATTGCCGGAATCGCACTTGGCCCGTGGGGGCTGGGGTTTATCAAGGATGTTGATGAGATTCTGCATTTCTCTGAACTTGGCGTGGTTTTCCTGATGTTCATTATCGGCCTTGAGTTAAATCCTGCAAAACTCTGGAAACTCAGGCGCTCGATTTTTGGAGCAGGTACAGCACAGGTAACATTCACTGCGCTGGTACTGGCCTCATTTCTTTGTCTGATGAATTTTTCATGGCAGGCTGCGGTTATTGGAGGTGTTGGGCTTGCGATGTCATCCACTGCGATGGCGATGCAATTGATGAAAGAGAAGGGAATGACCAATAATGAAGGCGGGCAGCTCGGTTTTTCCATTTTGCTGTTTCAGGATATGGCAGTCATCCCCGCTTTGGCGATGATCCCATTACTGGCCGGAGGATCTGGTTCCAGTGACTGGTATCGCATTGGCCTGAAAATTGCTGCTTTCGCCGGTATGTTGCTGGGAGGCCGATATTTGCTGCGTCCCCTGTTCCGGTTAGTGGTGAAATCGGGTGTCAGGGAGGTGTTTACCGCCGCTGCATTGCTGGTTGTATTGGGGGCGGCGATTTTTATGGAGACATTGGGGTTTTCAATGGCGCTCGGCACTTTCATTGCTGGTGTCTTGTTAGCAGATAGCGAATATCGTCATGAACTGGAAATCTCCATTGAACCCTTCAAGGGATTGTTGCTCGGGTTATTTTTCATTTCTGTCGGTATGTCCCTCAATATGGGGGTCTTACTGACTCATCTGTTCAGTGTCTTGCTCAGTGTCACGGGCTTGGTGCTGATAAAGGGCCTCATACTTTATATTATCGGCAGAATATCCGGTTTAAAAAAATCATCGAGCGTACAATTCTCCGGCGTACTCAGTCAGGGAGGCGAATTTGCATTCGTCTTATTTTCTGCCGCGCTAGGGCAGGGCGTGTTGGATCAGAATCAGATATCACTCCTGTTGGTTGTGGTGACATTATCAATGATGACAACACCCTTGGTAATGCAGTTGATTGAAGGCATGCTGGCGCGCCGATATAACGAACAGGAAGGGCATAATTCACCGGATGAACATCATGAACAGCCATTTGTGGAAGATAATAATCCACAGGTGATTTTGGTGGGGTTTGGACGCTTCGGGCAAGTGGTCGGGCGTTTGCTGATGGCGAATAAAATCCGCACCACAGTATTGGAACGTGAAGTGAGTGCAATCAGTACCATGCGACGTTATGGCTATAAGGTGTATTATGGCGATGCGAGCGAACTGGCGCTGTTACGTTCAGCGGGAGCGGCCAAAGCCAGGGCGATTGTCATTACCAGTGATGAACCGGAAAATACGATGGCGATCGTCCATTTGTGCCAGAAGCATTTTCCTCACCTGAATATTCTTGCACGTGCAAGGGGGCGTTTCGAAGCCCATGAACTGTTGCAAAGTGGCGTGAAAGATTTTAATCGGGAAACATTTTCCAGTGCATTGGAATTGGGGCGGAAGGTACTGATTAGGCTGGGTATGCATCCACATCAGGCGCATCGAGCACAGCAGCATTTCCGGCGCTTGGATATGCGTATGTTACGTGAACTGATGCCGCATCTGCATGGGGATGTAGCACAGATATCCCGCGTCAAAGAAGCTCGCAGGGAATTGGAAGAATTGTTTGAACGGGAAATGATTAATGAGCGTCGCCAGCCGGAAGGATGGGATGAAAATGAATAGCGTTGGGGGGAATTATGTCAACCAGTCGTAAGCGTTTTATTGCAGGGGCAGTTTGTCCGAAATGCCAGTCACAGGATACGTTGGCTATGTGGCAGGAAAATAAGGTTGATATCGTAGAATGTATCCATTGTGGTCATACGCAGAGGCAAACCGATGAAGCTGTTACTTCCCATGTCAGGGAGCAGGAACAGGTTATTGGCATTTTTACACCACAGTGAATAATAGTAAATACGGTGAACAACAGTAACTAAATATATAAGCAATAAATTGTGGATAAATTTTGCCGTCGCTAGGTACAGGGGCGTAGAATTCCGTTACAATTGCCAGCATTTTTTGAGTTGTAAAAACTTTCCCTCACGGGGTTTTTCCCTTCGGGTATGTAGGAGTTGTCATGAAAGTAGCAAAAGACTTGGTGGTCAGCCTGGCTTATCAAGTAAGAACAGAAGATGGTGTTTTAGTTGATGAGTCCCCGGTGAGCGCACCGTTAGACTATCTGCATGGCCATGGTTCTCTGATCAGCGGGTTGGAGAAAGCCCTTGAAGGTCGTGAGGCGGGTGAACGCTTTGATGTCAGCGTAGAAGCTGATGATGCATACGGTCAGTATGATGAGAATCTGGTTCAGCGCGCACCAAAAGAGGTGTTTGTTGGCGTTGAGGATGTTCAGGTTGGCATGCGTTTTCTGGCAGATACCGATCAGGGACCTATCCCGGTAGAAATTACCGCAGTGGAAGGCGATGAAGTTGTTGTTGATGCGAACCACATGCTGGCTGGTCAAAACCTGAAATTCAATGTTGAGATTGTAGCGGTTCGTGACGCAACCGAAGAAGAATTAGCACATGGCCATGTACATGGTCAGGGTGATCACGATCATCACCATGATCACGATCACGGTGAGCACGGATGCTGTGGCGGTGGTTGCCACTAATTTTGCTCAGGCTGAATTAGCAGAAAAAGGGAAGCGCGTTTTGGGCTTCTCTTTTTTTATCTTATCCTTCAGCCTTCCCTGGCCGGCACTGTCCCAGATTATCAAGCGAGTAATGTCAGGAATAGTGTCAGAAATAGTGTCAGGAATAGAGTCAATAATGTGGAGGCGGCGTTTCTTCTGAAAGTGGCGCAATGATCGATGTCTGGTGGGTTTTCAGACGATCCGCCATTAACCGAAGTTGTTCTTTCAACTGCTCAGTTTCTATCTGCTGTTTTCTAACTTCTTGATTTAACTCTTCAATAGTGGCTTCCTGATAGGTCAGTTTAGTTTCCAGTTGTTCAAATCTTTGTTCAACTTCGGATAATTCCATTATTTTTCCTCCTGCTTCTGGGTAATTAATAACATGACGAAGCGATCATTTTGTTCCGGTTGGCACTATAATACTCAAAATATCCGGTGAAAGAGGATTTCACGAAATTTCTTCACATTAATGTTGTCTTAATGATTTTCAGATCAAGGCATAGCAAATATTGTCATTGGTTTCCGTGGGCAGTTATAGTAAATGTGATGTGTAACTGTACTAACGGTGAACCCACCCAAATTTATTGGAGAATAGGATGAAATCATTGTTTAAAACATCTCTGCTGGCAACAACTCTGGCACTTGCATTTAGTGTACCTCAGGCCTTGGCTGCTAATACAGAAACCAAAAGCGAAGTAAAACTGAATAGTGCGTTTAAAACGGTAGAGCAGCAAAATTCTTATGCTCTGGGGGCTTCTCTGGGTAGCTACATGGCAAACTCATTAAAAGAGCAGAAAACGCTTGGCATCAATATAGAAAAAGCGCAATTGCTGGCGGGTGTTGAGGATGCTTTAAATAGTAAAAGTAAGCTGACGGATGAGGAAATTCAGGAAACTCTGCTTTCTTTTGAATCTAAAGTGAAAGAGGCCGCCCGGGCTAAAGCAGAGAAAGAAGCCGGTGAAAATGGTGAGAAAGGGGATAAGTACCGTGAAGAGTTCGCTAAGAAAGCTGGCGTAATCAAGACTAAATCCGGGCTTCTCTACAAAGTTGAAAAAGCAGGAACGGGTACAACACCTAAAGAAAGCGACACAGTGGTTGTTAACTATAAAGGTGCTTTGATTGATGGTCAGGTTTTTGATAGCTCATATGAGCGCAAAGAGCCTCTGTCAATTCGTTTGGACAGTGTGATCTCAGGCTGGAAAGAAGGCTTGCAGCATGTGAAAAAAGGCGGAAAAATCACATTGGTTATTCCACCTGACTTGGCTTACGGTCAGGCAAGTTTACCTAAGATCCCGGCTAACTCCACTTTAGTTTTTGATGTTGAATTACTGGATATTAAACCGGCTGCCAAGGCAAAATAATTCCCCTAATAATTAAGGCATTACATAGACAGGGGCTTATGGCCTCTGTTTTATCAAGTTTATCTTTCATCTTTCGATTTACTGCTGGTATTTACCTCTATTTGATTAGTAATAAGCATGAATAAAGAAAAATGAATTTGTCTGCTTATTATTTTCCGGAGAATTAAATAAAATATCTGAGTCATATTCAGACATAAAGCTGTGAGAAACCCCTGAGGTATACTCAGCAACAGCTTGACGTCAATTCAATGTGGTTTTAACGTCATTATTCTGAATAGAATAGAGATATTTTAAATGCTTTCTGTTTAGAGCTTGTTTCATATGGCTATTTTATTTGCCATTTTGAATTTGGGCTGTACTCGAAATTTCCATGTACTTCGTGTACGCTCCAGTCTCTATGTAGTCCGTATTCAAATTGCCTGCAACAGTAGGTAACTATTGAGATAAGCCTGAGTTGCAGTAATGTGATTTTATAATAAATCTCGCCCTGATATTTTTGGTGAGGCAAAGTCTGAGCTTGAAGGATGGTGTATTACATGTCTACCCCGCTATTAACTGGTGATAATATATCTAGTGATAACAATGATATTGATTTACTAGAAAACCAACCGTTTAGTGAAACGGATCATGAAATTTTAAATTCTTACGAAGCTGCTGTTGATGGCCTGGCTATGTTGATTGGTGGACATTGCGAAATAGTTCTTCATTCACTGGAAGACCTTAAATGTTCAGCTGTCAGAATAGCCAATGGGGAACATACTGGTCGTAAAATCGGTTCCCCGATTACAGATTTGGCGTTGCGGATGCTGCATGACATTACAGATGAAGACTGTAGTGTTTCCAAGGCGTATTTCACGCGGGCAAAAAGTGGTTCTTTGATGAAATCTATCACAATTGCCATTCGCAACCGCCATCGTCGGGTTATTGGTCTTTTGTGTATCAATATGAATCTGGATGTGCCTTTCTCGGAAATTATCCAAACCTTTATTCCAGAAAAGACCCATGAAGTTGCTTCAAACGTTAACTTTGCTTCTTCCGTGGATGATTTGGTTGCACAGACTTTGGAATTCACGATTGAAGAAGTGAATGCTGATCGCAATGTTTCCAATAATGCGAAAAACAGACAGGTAGTGCTTAACCTTTATGAGAAAGGTATTTTTGATATTAAAGATGCCATTAACCAAGTCGCTGATCGTTTGAATATCTCCAAGCATACGGTATACCTCTATATTCGCCAGTTTAAAAATGGTGAATGCGTTAGTTCGGAGAAGTAATGTCGTCACTGTCTTATTGCCTGCTGGTCACAGGGCCAGCTTACGGTACTCAGCAATCCAGCAGTGCCTATCAATTTGCTCAGGCATTGATTGCCTCCGGGCATAAACTGCATAGCGTGTTTTTTTATCGCGAAGGCGTCCAAAATGGTAATCAATTGGTCGCCCCCGCCAGTGATGAGTTTGATTTGGTCAGGGCCTGGCAGGCATTGGCAGTCCGGCATCAGTTCAATCTGTTTATTTGCGTTGCGGCTGCGTTGCGGCGTGGGGTTGCAGACGAACAACAAGCCAGTGAGTTGAATCTTCCTGCTGCAAATCTGGCGGACGGATTTGAACTCAGTGGTCTGGGATCACTGGCAGAAGCCATGATGCTGTGTGACCGTGTAATACAATTTTAGGGGGCATGGGGATTGATGAAAAAAATTGCTTTTGTTTTTACCGAAGCTCCCCATGGCTCTTCTGCCGGCAGGGAAGGGCTGGATGCGTTGCTCGCGACATCAGCATTAACTGAGCAGATCGGTGTATTTTTTATTTCTGATGGTGTGTTTCAGTTACTGACCAATCAGCAACCGGATAAAATTCTGGCTCGTGACTACATTTCAACATTTAAGATCCTACCCCTCTATGACATTGATAAATGTTATATCTGCCTTGATGATTTGGTGATTCGGGGAGGAAGTCCTGCAAGCAATTTTGTGCTGGAGGCTGAATTTCTCTCCGCAGCCGCAATACGAGAAATGCTGACGGGTTATGATGTTGTGTTGAAATTTTAATCTATTGTAGGCAGGTAACATGTTATATACTGTCAGTCGCTCACCTTACCATGATGACTTCAATGCAATGCTTGGCCTTGTATCGGATACCGATGATGTTCTGTTAATTCAAAATGGTGTGTTGCTGGGCATCAATGAGAATCGTTATTTGGCTGAGTTGCTCCGTAGCGGGGCGGGCATTTATGCCTTAAAGGAAGATCTGGACGCACGGGGGCTGTTTGAACAGATTTCAGACCGTGTAAAGGTGCTTGATTACAGCGGCTTTGTTAGCTTAACGGTCAAACATCAGCAAAATTTTGCCTGGTAAATATGAATTGCGCTTTTCAGCTATTTTGCCAGCATAGAAAAACTGTATATTTCTTGACACCTCGTCAAGTCAGCAATAAAATTCCGCGTCCTCTCGTTTTGTCATTACGACTGTGAGAGGGTAAAATCCGTGTTTACGAAGCAAAAAAACCAGGAGCTTTTTTTATAATGGCAACTATTAACCAGCTGGTTCGCAAATCTCGTAGCTCGAAAGTTGTGAAAAGCAACGTTCCTGCTCTGGAAGCTTGCCCGCAAAAACGTGGCGTATGTACTCGTGTATATACCACCACTCCTAAAAAACCAAACTCCGCACTGCGTAAAGTATGTCGTGTGCGTTTGACTAACGGTTACGAAGTTTCTTCCTACATCGGTGGTGAAGGCCACAACTTGCAGGAACACTCCGTTATCCTGATCCGTGGCGGTCGTGTTAAAGACTTGCCAGGTGTGCGTTACCACACTGTTCGTGGTGCACTGGACTGTGCCGGTGTTAAAGACCGTAAACAAGGTCGTTCCAAGTACGGTGTGAAGAAGCCAAAGGCTTAATGGTTCTCCGTTAAGTAAGGCCAAACCTTTTTCACTTAAATGTCAAAATAAACTCGTAGAGTTTTGGACAACCCTGAAATTCGAAACGGAGTATTTCCATGCCACGTCGTCGTGTAATTGGTCAACGTAAAATTCTGCCAGATCCAAAGTTCGGATCTGAACTGCTGGCTAAATTTGTTAATATCCTGATGGTAGACGGTAAGAAGTCTGTCGCAGAAGCAATTGTATATGGTGCGCTTGAGACCCTGGCTCAGCGTTCTGGTAAAAATCATCTGGAAGCATTCGAGCTGGCACTGGATAACGTGCGCCCGACTGTGGAAGTTAAGTCCCGCCGTGTTGGTGGTTCTACTTATCAGGTTCCAGTTGAAGTTCGTCCGGTTCGTCGTAATGCTCTGGCAATGCGTTGGATCGTTGATGCTGCTCGTAAACGCGGTGATAAATCGATGGCTTTGCGCCTGGCGAATGAATTATCTGATGCGGCTGAAAACAAAGGCGCTGCTGTGAAGAAACGTGAAGACGTTCACCGTATGGCAGAAGCTAACAAGGCGTTCGCACACTACCGTTGGTAATCCATTTTTTTGTAACCCAACGGCTGTGAATATGTTCTGGGTAGCGACTTTGCTACCCGTTCTCTAAATTGAACGCCCACGAGAGAGGAAAAAATGGCTCGTAAAACACCTATAGCGCGTTACCGCAATATCGGTATCAGTGCGCACATCGACGCCGGTAAAACCACGACAACAGAACGTATTCTGTTTTACACAGGTGTAAACCATAAAATCGGTGAAACTCACGAAGGTTCTGCAACTATGGACTGGATGGAGCAGGAACAGGAACGTGGTATTACCATCACGTCTGCTGCGACTACTGCATTCTGGTCTGGTATGGCTAAACAGTATGAACCACACCGCATCAACATCATCGACACCCCAGGACACGTTGACTTCACCATCGAAGTAGAACGCTCCATGCGTGTTCTTGACGGCGCCGTCATGGTTTACTGTGCAGTTGGTGGTGTTCAGCCTCAGTCTGAGACTGTATGGCGTCAGGCTAACAAATATAATGTTCCACGTATCGCGTTCGTTAACAAAATGGACCGTATGGGTGCGAACTTCCTGCGCGTTGTTGAGCAGATCAAAACTCGTCTGGCTGCTAACCCAGTTCCACTTCAACTGGCAATCGGTGCTGAAGATACCTTCACCGGTGTTGTTGACCTGCTGAAAATGAAAGCAATCAACTGGAACGAAACTGATCAGGGCACTACCTTCACTTATGAAGATATCCCGGCTGACATGCTTGAACTGGCTGAAGAATGGCACCAGAATCTGGTTGAATCCGCTGCAGAAGCATCAGAAGACCTGATGGACAAATATCTGGGCGGTGAAGAGCTGACTGAAGAAGAAATCAAGGTAGCTCTGCGTAAGCGCGTTCTGGCTAACGAAATTATCCTGGTTACCTGTGGTTCTGCATTTAAGAACAAAGGTGTTCAGGCAATGCTGGATGCAGTTATCGATTACCTGCCAGCACCAACTGATGTTGAATCCATCAAAGGTATGCTGCCAGACGGTAAAGATACTCCAGCAGAACGTCACTCCAGCGATGAAGAGCCATTCTCTGCTCTGGCGTTCAAAATCGCTACTGACCCATTCGTGGGTAACCTGACGTTCTTCCGTGTTTATTCTGGTGTTGTTAACTCTGGTGACACCGTACTGAACCCGATAAAAGACAAGAAAGAACGTTTTGGCCGTATCGTTCAGATGCACGCCAACAAACGTGAAGAAATCAAAGAAGTCCGTGCAGGCGACATCGCCGCTGCGATCGGCCTGAAAGATGTGACTACAGGTGATACTCTCTGTGACATGACCTCTCCAATCATTCTGGAGCGCATGGAATTCCCAGAGCCAGTTATCTCTGTTGCTATCGAACCAAAAACTAAAGCTGACCAAGAAAAAATGGGTATCGCTTTAGGTCGCCTGGCACAGGAAGACCCATCATTCCGCGTAAGCAGTGATGAAGAGACTGGTCAGACTATCATTGCAGGTATGGGTGAGCTGCACCTTGACGTTCTGGTTGACCGTATGCGTCGTGAATTCAACGTGGAAGCGAACGTCGGTAAACCTCAGGTTGCTTATCGTGAAACTATCCGCTCTTCTGTTGAGCAGGAAGGTAAACACGCTAAACAGTCCGGTGGTCGCGGTCAGTACGGTCACGTTTGGCTACGTATCGAGCCTCTGGAAGCAGGTGGTGCTGGTTACGAATTCGCAAACGAAATCGTTGGTGGTGTTGTTCCTAAAGAATACATCCCAGGCGTTGACAAAGGCGTTCAGGAACAGCTGAAGGGCGGTGTTCTGGCTGGTTATCCAATCGTTGACGTTAAAGTTGCCCTGTTCGATGGTTCTTACCATGACGTTGACTCTTCAGAAATCGCCTTTAAAATTGCTGCATCCATGGCATTTAAAGAAGGCTTCATGAAAGCGAAACCAGTTCTGCTGGAACCTATCATGAAAGTTGAAGTGGAAACACCAGAAGACTACATGGGTGACGTCATCGGTGACTTGAACCGTCGCCGTGGTATGATCGATGGTATGGATGATGTAGCTACGGGCAAAATTGTTCGTGCTCAAGTACCATTGTCTGAAATGTTTGGTTATGCTACTGACCTGCGTTCTCAGACCCAAGGTCGTGCTTCTTACTCCATGGAGTTCTTGAAGTACAACGAAGCGCCGAGCAACGTCGCTCAGGCTATTATCGAAGCTCGTAAATCTAGATAAGTTTTCGAGTTTACTATCTTTTAGCTCCCTCCTCTCTGTGATGGGGGAGCGGTATTAAGGAATAGAGTCGTGTCTAAAGAAAAGTTTGAACGTTCAAAACCGCACGTTAACGTTGGTACTATCGGCCACGTTGACCACGGTAAAACTACCCTGACTGCTGCAATCACCACTGTTCTGGCGAAAACT
>NZ_LFCV01000145.1 GCF_001037465.1 Xenorhabdus khoisanae | reverse complement strand
CTTCTTGACATACTTTCAGTATTTCATTTTCAGTGTCATTGAGTTTTTGGTTTTGTGATGATGTTGTGATCATATCTACCTCTTATTTCCACTTAGTTATTTTTTGATAATCTTAGTTAGTGTTTTATGAAAACAGGTAGTTTTTGATGAATAAACGCCCAGAAGGTGAACATTAGATCATTTTTAAAACTGAAAATAACTTATTGAAATAATAACTATCTAATATCAATTAGATGTAGAGATGTGATTGAACGTTGAGGAGGCTTGTAAGGTGGTATTTCTCGATGTTACAAAACGGCTTTTACTACACAATGAAGCTTACTATATGGTTGGAAATATCCATTTTATACGACAAAAAAGAGATTAAACTGGTTTTTGGACAAACTGCTTGATAAATACTTAGTAAAAACAAACCACCACTGCATATTCTTTACATAGAAATGAATATACAAATGGCGGTTTTCAAATTCAGATTATTCTGTTCAGACTTTAGGGCAGCTAAAACAAATCAGACGTTAAACAAGAAGTTCATCACATCGCCATCTTTAACGATGTACTCTTTCCCTTCTGCACGCATTTTGCCGGCTTCTTTCGCGCCTTGTTCGCCTTTGTAAGTAATGAAATCTTCAAATGCGATCGTTTGGGCACGGATAAAGCCTTTTTCGAAATCGGTGTGGATTTTACCCGCAGCCTGTGGAGCTGTCGCGCCGACTGGAATAGTCCAGGCACGGACTTCTTTTACACCAGCAGTAAAGTAAGTTTGCAGATTCAGCAGTTGATAGCCCGCACGAATAACACGATTCAAACCTGGCTCTTCCAGACCCAGTTCAGCCATGAATTCTTCGCGGTCAGCGTCTTCCAGTTCTGCGATATCGGATTCAATGGCAGCACAAACAGGAACAACAACCGAACCTTCAGCTTCCGCAATGGCACGGACGGTATCAAGGTATGGGTTATTCTCAAAACCATCTTCATTGACGTTGGCAATGTACATGGTTGGTTTCAGCGTCAGGAAGCTCAGATAACGAATAGCGGCTTTTTCTTCCACGCTCAAGTCTAAAGAGCGCAGCATGCCGGCTTGTTCAAGGTGAGGAAGACATTTTTCCAACGCTTCCAGCTCTGCTTTGGCATCTTTATCGCCACCTTTGGCTTTCTTCTGTACACGTTGGATAGCGCGTTCGCAAGTATCCAGATCTGACAGCGCCAGCTCAGTATTGATAACGTCAATATCAGCAGCAGGATCAACCTGACCAGCAACGTGAATGATGTTGTCATTTTCAAAACAGCGTACAACATGGCCGATAGCTTCTGTTTCACGGATGTTGGTCAGGAATTGGTTACCCAAACCTTCGCCTTTTGAAGCACCTTTTACCAGACCAGCAATATCCACGAATTCCATCGTGGTTGGCAGTATGCGCTGTGGTTTGACGATCTCAGCCAGTTGGTCGAGACGTGAGTCTGGCATCGGCACAACACCTGTGTTTGGCTCGATAGTGCAGAACGGGAAGTTTGCTGCTTCGATACCTGCTTTGGTCAGCGCATTGAATAATGTAGATTTCCCAACGTTAGGCAGGCCAACGATACCGCATTTGAATCCCATAAATTTATCACCTTAGATCACTTATAAACCAACGAGCATATGCCTGTCGGTGAGTTATACAAAATTGGCGCCATTATACACGCAATAGTCGGCTGCGCCACGCACTCTCAGCTAGGCACTGGCTTTAAATGCATGCAGACGATTAATCGCTTTGGACATGCCATCTTTGATGAGGATGTCGGTGCAGCGCAATGCTTCATCAATGGCATCGTCAATCAGCTTTTGCTCGCTGGCAGGCGGTTTGCCAAGTACGAAACCCACGACTTTGTTTTTGTCCCCCGGATGACCGATACCAACACGCAGGCGATGAAAGTTAGGGTTATTGCCGAACTTGTTTTGGATGTCTTTCAAACCATTATGACCGCCATTGCTGCCACCCAATTTCATTTTTGCTACACCGGGGGGGAGATCCAACTCATCATGGGCCACCAGAATTTCATCTGGTTGAATGCGATAGAAACCTGCAAGGGCAAGGACGGATTTGCCACTGAGGTTCATGAAAGTTGTGGGCACCAGCAGGCGAATATCTTGTCCGTTGATGTTGATGCGGGCTGTGTAGCCAAAAAATTTACTCTCTTCTTTCAGAGACTGGTTATGGCGTTGTGCTAACAAATCGACAAACCATGCTCCGGCATTATGTCTGGTCTGTGCATATTCAGCACCGGGGTTTGCCAGGCCAACGATTAATTTTATGTTACTCACAGTTTAGATTCGCTTATTGGCAATAAAACAAAAAGAGGGGTAGTTTACCCATCTCAAGGCTTGAGTACAAAATTCATTAATAGTGTTCTTAATAAATATTATTTCAATGAAATGTAAAAGATTAGGACTAAATTTGTACGGCTTGTGATCAAGGCCGCAATAACCTTTTAAATCACAAGGCTATAATTAATACAAAAGAAGATATCTACTTTCGTGCTTTTGAGTTCGTTGTTTTTACGCATTCGCGTTCACAAAAAGTATTGGAGGTTGGTTATGAGGCGTAAAAAGGCGTTTGTTTTTGGCAATATTCTCATGGGATTGGGAATGTCGGCAATGCTTATCAGTTTGGCTTATGTATTGTTCAGTCATATTTTCAGTTTCGGGCAATCTGAATTACTGTCAGGCATTGCATTAATGGGATTATTTGTTGGCGCGTTCATTTGGTTGGCAGGTGCCAATATTGGCGGTCGGGAACAGGTTACTGACAAATATTGGTGGCTGAAGAATTATGATGGGCGTTATCGTCGTAAAAAGTACAGGCATCCGTGATTGTTTCAAATGTTGAAATCTAATGAGTTTGGATAAGGCGGAACTTTGTTACCGCCTTATCCTGTCTGTGGATTTTCTTTCGCATTTTTTCTGGTTTTATTCTGTGTTTCACATCTTAAAATCTGATATTGAAACCGAGACTTAAATCATAGTTATGATTCGATGTGTTATTGCTTTTTTCATGTGATACGGCTGCGAATGCACGAAAATTATTAGTCAGGTTGGCATTAACCCCAATTGTGTATTGAAAACGGTTTCTATTTTGTTGTGCTTCCCGTTGAACGAAAGTTCTTTTAGTTGAATTGATCGCACTGCGAAGTGTATAGCGTTCATTGTCGAATTGGTGATTGAACAGGATAGAAGCGTAAGGATTGAAACGACCTAATTGCGTGTCTACCCGCCAGCCAATCGAGCCAACTTTGGACGTGTAGTGCTGATTTCCAAAATGCATAGAGGTACTGTTGTTATTAGGTTCACGATAGCCATCAATACTACCCTTATCCCAAGTATATTGGATGATTGGGCTGGTGGTCAGATAATCAGTGACAGGGATATTCCAGCCTGCTGTGATCCGCCAACCCCACTGCTTGCCGGTGGTTGAACCTGATTCCCTGCGTGTGGCCTTACCAAGTTGAATAGAACGTGACAGATTATCGTAATGGGTGCGCGAATAATGGAAATCGCCACTTAACCAACCGTTGTTGTTGTAGTTCCATAGTGTATAAGCTGTTACGACATGACCCGCAGCCGCATAATTGAAATCTGGAGTTAAATCTTGTTCATCACGATAATGTGAAAGGGTTGCTCCTAATAGTAGGTTATCTGTTAGTTGGTAATCGCTGCCTAATATGAGAGTGGTATTGTTATTGCCTGTGTAACCACCGAATACACCTACTTTACCTTGGGCGTTATGGCTATTGCGAAGTTGTTGCAGATGCCCGTCAAGTGAGTTTAAGGCGTTTGTAACGGGGATACGATTGGTATAATTCAACCTCATCACTTGTAGCGGAGCGCTATAGATTGACATAATGTACTGACCGAGGACATGGTGCACTTCAGGTGTCGGGTGGAAACTATCAGAAAACAAGTATGACTGGCTTTTATCAAACTTGGGGTCAGAAGAAGAACAATCCATGGCCAATTGGCCTTGTGGGCAAGCATAACCAAGGGTATTGTCAATGCCATAAATAGTTGGGTTTTCAATCACCTCTCGTAAGAGGAGATTGGTATCAGCAAGGAGAATATTACCATTACCGAGCTGATCTTCTGTTTTTTGGTTGTACTCAGCAGACAATTGGGAAGCAATTTTGCTGTTTTGATCATAGGCCTCAATTAGTTGTCGATAGATTTCTTTAGCTTTTTTTGGATCTTGGGGAGATGCGTTTTCAGCGATCTTTTTAAAAACACCCTCAATAACTTGACGCCGGGTAGCGGCATTCGGTGTAGGGTATTTACTGAGAGCCTGGTGGGTTTGTTTCAGAATCCGTTTAATTTTTTCATCAGGAATTTTGCTCTTTTCCAAGGCCCCCTGTAATACAGCTTCCATAATTTTGGGGCTTGTACCAATATCAGGGACATTCGGTACAATAATCAAATCAGCGCCAGCCTTAGTGAGTTGATTGATCTGTGATGCCGCGGAGGCGGAACTATCATTGATAATTTTTTGTGCCGTTTTTTTATCACCTTTTGCTACAAAATCCAAAGCTTCAGCGATATTATTTCCCCCTACCCAATGTATATATAGAGCATCAGGACTTGCTCGCCCAGAGTGGTTTTTTAGGTAAGTATCGACCTGCTTTTGTGTCGTATTCTTCAGGAAGACACACCATCCTGCTAATGCACCATTGGCAGTCGCACAACCTTGTGCGTAATTAGTTCCACCATTGTTGGATGGGGTTAGTTTTTTTCCGGTGACTTTACGTGTTATATATTCATCATAGAGTTCTGAATTTTCTCCATCCGTTGTAAATCTTCCTACATTACCGCCATCACTTAGACTATCGCCAAAAACATATACATTGTCATAAGCATGGGCATGTGTAATGAAGTTAAATAAAAATGCTGTCGTGGTCGATATTAAAAAAAATGTTTTTTTCATCCTCGTTCTCCAGAAAGAATGGTTCACTATTTTTTATCTTTTTGTTCACTATTTATTAGCTTTAGTTGAGGGTTGATTGATTGATTTTTTGATATTTCAGGACAAGTTCGATGCTACTTTTATCTACCTATATGAAGAGTCAACATGAAGTTGGTATGTTTATATGAATGCTAAACGAAGAGAAAATAAAAACGCAAGACAGTGATATTGCTGCCTTGCGTTTATTATTGAATCGTCTGTGTCTGTTTTTCGATGATTCGATTACATCGTCTTATCTATACAGAATTAGAAACTCGCGTTGATGCCTAAGCTAAAGTTATAGTTAGGATCTTGAGCATTGCCGTCATTACGGGTCACAGAAGCAAAACCACGCAGTTTACTGGTCAGGTTTGCATTCACGCCGACAGTATATTGACGCCAATTGGTGCTTTGTTTGCCGCTTTCCTGCACAAAAGAAGACTTGGTGGGATCAGTATTCATGCCGCTGCGTAGCTTATATTTAGTGTCACCAAATTGGTGGTTAAACTGAATTGAAGCGTAAGGGTTGAAACGGCCCAGATTAGTATCCACTCGCCAACCCAGTGTACCAACTTTGGAAGTATAGCTCTGATCACTAAAGTTCATAGAACTGCTATTGTTGCCGGATTCACGATAACCGTCGATATCACCCTTGTCCCAGGCATACTGGATAATGGGGCTGGTGGTCAGATAGTTGGTGACAGGAATGTCCCATCCGGCAGTAATGCGCGCTCCCCGCTGTTTACCTGTGGTTGAGCCGGTTTCTCTGCGTGTGGCTTCGCCAAGCTGGATGGTACGGGTCAGGCTGTCATATTTGGTACGTGAATAATGGACATCGCCACTGAGCCAGCCGTTGTCATAATAGTTCCACAGCGCATAAGCGGTAAAAATATGGCCGCGGCCTTCATAAGTGAAGTTAGAAACTGGAGAGCGCTCTTCTTTATAGTTAGAGTACATGGCGCCCAAGAGCAGGTTATCTATCAACTGATAATCGCTACCCAATGTAAAAGTTTTATCCCGGACGCCAGTGAAGCCGCCAAAGACACTGGTTTTACCGAGTGTATTGCCGCTACTGCGCAATTGTTGCAGGTGACCGTCAAGTGAGGAGAGTGCACTTTTAACCGGCGCACGGTTAACTTGAGTCAGTGTCATAACTTGTGATGGGGCGTTGATACTGGAAACAATGAGCTGGCCTTCTATTTTTTGTGCCAACTTGCTTGGATGTTTGTTGTCTGCAAATACAAATTTTTTGTCCCCAGTAAATCCTGGAGATTTGGAGGTACATTTAGCAGCGGATTTACCTTGTGGGCAGGCATAACCTAACGTATTTTGAAAGCCATAAATCAGAGGATTGGCAATGACTTCACGTAACAGACCATTAGTATCAATGCGCATGATATTAGCATTGGTTTGACTGAGTTCTTCCTTTATCAGGTTGTTTATCTGTTCGTTATAGCTGTCTGTGAGATTTTTAGCCGTTTTGCTGGCTGCTTCGTAACCTTCTGTAAGCTCTTTTTCAACTTCCTTGGCGGATGCTCCAGTAATAAGTTTTTCAGCTTTCAGACCCATCTCATGAAAAACTTTTTTCAGAGCAATATCGCGAGCTGCATCATTGGGGATTTCATGCTTGTTAATTTCTGCATGGACTTGTTTTAAAACAAGATCTATCTTTTCCGGAGGAACTCTTTTATCGTTTAACCCACTCGTTAGAACTGTTTCCAGTAACTCTGGTGTTGTGCCAACATCAGGAACAGTGGGAATAATCATTAATCCGTTACCTGCACCTGCATTTATAAGTTGTTTGATTTGAACAACGGTGGCTTTTGCACTGGTTCCAACAATCTCTCCAGCTTTTTTGGGGTCTTTGTCTTTTAAAGCAGCGACTAAAGCAGCGCCAATATCATTACCACCGACCCAGTGAATATAAATACCGTTAGAATCAGCTTTATTATTATGTTTATTCAGGTAATCATCGACCTGCTGTTGTGTAGTTAGATCTTTGTCACTATATCCCTTGATAAAAATAGAAGTAGCACCACCTTGGGCATAATTAGTCCCTCCATCGATAGAGTTAGTTAGGTCAGTCCTCGTAATGTGTTTAGCGATATACTCAGCATATATCTGTTTTTGATCTGTCGTATATCTTCCTTTATTCCCACCATCACTCAAACTATCACCATAAACATAAACTTGGCTATAAGCATGGGCAGTAGAAACGGCATTGATTGAAAGCGCTAACAGTGCAGGTGTAAATAAAAATGCCTTTTTCATTGGCATTCTCCTTAAAAGTAGTTTTTTTATTGATCAGCATATCGCTTTTGAATGAAAAGCATCCGGCGCCTCTCCTTTAATGAAACAAGAGATGCTGATGTATTGGATATTCAAAATAAATTTAAGTCAGACAGCTAACTAATTGATAATGACTGTCCTGGATTAAGTATGGTTCCCTGTGAAAGATATTCCATATTGATTCGAATTTTTCATATATATGTGATGTGTTAATACATTCCGCGTTTAAATATTTCCCCGAGCATGGCCTGTGAAAATATGGCCTTATTGGATTCAACAAGAAAAAATCCATCACTTTAGTTTTCAATGCTGATATCTGTTCACATTAATAATATTTATTTCTTAGTTTGTAAATAATATCTTCGATTGATATTGGCAAGTAAAAAAAGTTGCCGTCATCAACCGCTTCACAGGTTATCAGTAACTTTTCAGCGACACCAGTATTGTTAGAAGCTTTGGCAACTGGACGTACCAGATAACAAATTATATTTGCAGAAGATGATTCTTTTTATTGTTGATAAATTCCGCAATAAAATGTTTTGAAAAGAGCTGATGGTGAAATGGTTAACCGATTGATATAGTTAATTATTTTCAGTGAATTAAAATTAATAATAGTTATTAATTTATGATGAAAGTATTAATTGATAGGATGTAAAATAAACAGAAAACCCCGTTGCTGCATCCGCAGCAACGGGGTTTCTTAGGCAATGAGTTATTTAATCACTTGAATAAGTTAACGCTTAATTTCAACGTTAAACTTTAAACATTAGTGCTCAAACATAGCAGAGATAGACTCTTCATTGCTGATACGGCGAATAGCTTCAGCAAGCATGCCGGACAGTGTCAGAGTACGCACTTTGTTCAACGCCTTGATCTCATCAGACAGAGGAATGGTGTCACAGACAATAAATTCATCGATCATAGAGTTCTTGATGTTTTCCACTGCATTACCGGAGAAAATAGGGTGGGTTGCATAAGCAAATACCCGCTTCGCTCCGCGCTCTTTCAATGCTTCAGCCGCTTTGCACAGTGTGCCGCCTGTATCGATCATGTCATCAACCAGAACGCAATCACGGCCAGCAACATCACCAATGATATGCATAACTTGAGAAACGTTTGCACGTGGGCGACGTTTATCAATAATAGCCATATCTGTATCGTTCAGCAGTTTGGCAATCGCACGGGCACGGACAACACCACCGATGTCCGGAGAGACAACAATCGGGTTTTCCAGATCTTGCTGGAGCATATCTTCCAGAAGGATTGGGCTGCCAAATACATTATCAACCGGAACATCAAAGAAGCCCTGGATCTGCTCGGCGTGCAGATCAGCAGTGAGAACACGGTCTACTCCAACGCTGGACAAAAAGTCCGCGACAACTTTGGCTGTGATAGGTACACGAGCTGAACGAACACGGCGATCCTGACGGGCATAACCGAAGTAAGGAATAACAGCGGTAATACGGCCAGCAGAAGCACGACGTAAGGCATCGACCATAACGACTAATTCCATCAGGTTGTCGTTGGTTGGTGCACAGGTGGACTGGATGATGAAAACATCACCACCGCGTACATTTTCATTGATTTGAACACTGACTTCACCGTCGCTGAAACGACCGACGGCAGCGTCTCCCAGGCTAGTGTACAGGCGGTTAGCAACACGTTGTGCTAGTTCAGGTGTAGCATTACCAGCAAAAAGCTTCATATCGGGCACGGGATAAACCTCAGGCTTGCGTCCAGAGAGATATTGTTGACCAATCAAACAAACATTGCTCATTGGTTCAATAACACAGTTATCCCAGAGCGGAATTTATGCAACGGAGAAATGTTAACACCACGCGCAACAAAGCCCTGCATCCACTCTGGGGCTTGATTTAACACCCTACGGGCCGATGCTTCAGATTCGAACTCGCCGAAAACACATGCACCAGTTCCGGTCAGGCGTGACGGTGCGTATTCTAACAGCCATAAAAGAAGCTGTTCAACCTTACGAAAACGTTTTCTTGCGATTGGCTCACAATCATTTGCAAATGGTGCCTGTAATAGTGCGGGTAGAGCACGAATCGGAGAATTTCTTTTTAATTCAGGATCTGTGAAGATCGTCGGGGTTGAGATTTCAATCCCGGGGTGAGCAACCAGGAACCATTTTTCTTCCGGTGAGGCGGGTTGAAGTTTTTCTCCAATACCTTCGGCAAAAGCAGCATGACCTTTGACAAAGACCGGAACATCCGCGCCAAGGCTAACCCCCAGTTGTGCCAGTTCGTCATCGGACAGGTGGGCTTGCCAATGATAGTTCAGGGCGACTAAAACTGTTGCGGCATTGGAAGAACCGCCACCCAATCCCCCTCCCATAGGCAGGCATTTATCAATGTGGATATCAGCCCCCAGAAGTTCTGCGCCCATTTGGTGTGTTTTTAAATGATGCTGCAATAATCGGGCAGCCCGCACGATCAAATTATCATCATGGGCTACTCCTTCAACAGGGGTTAGCAGGCGAATTTGATTATCCTGACGGGGGGTAATGGTGATTTCATCGCTATAATCCAAAAATTGGAACAGCGTTTGCAGTTCGTGGTAACCATCAGGGCGTTGCCCTGTAATATACAAAAATAAATTCAATTTTGCCGGGGAAGGCCAGGTTAAAGTCATTATTGCGTTGTCCAATTATCCATCTTTAGTTTTATGCGGTTTTTTCCTTGCGTGAGTTCCAGGCGATTAGGCAAGGCTGGGATCGTGGATGTATCATATCCCTGATAATTTACCCGCCAAATTTCACCATTTTGTTGATCACTTACGGATTTAAGCAGGTAATTCGCATCCAGTTGGAAATCTTTGGCATTACCGGGCAAACCAATAATCCAATTTTTAAGGTTATCCAGAGGGATATTCATATCGGTAAGCTGGTAAATCAAGGATTCCGGGTCATCACTGAGATATTTTTTACCATTATTATCAGTGAGCTGAATCATATTGGGTTTGACGAATAACTCTAACTCAGTCGTACCCAATGGATTTAGCAGCAGTAATTTATAATTATCATGCGAATATTGTTGCCAGAAAAAACGGGCATACACTTTTTTTTCATCTGCCAGATAAGCAAAAGAGCCTCGGGTCTGGTAATGCTCTAATTTTTGCAATTTTTGTTCGCGGGCATGCCATTGTGGGGTATCCGCTGATCCGGTGCCTGTGGGAGGTTGCGTGACTGTACAGGCAGTCAGTAGGGCAGCGGAGAGGGGAAGCAAGCGAAAAAACGAAGACATTTTCATAAGGTAACCCTTGGCAATAGGAGAGTCTGAAGCTTGAAATCTATCGGGACATTTATTGGGTATAGGTATTGGGTATTAAGTATCGGGTATTAAGTATCGGGTATAGGGCATGCCATCCAAGTCTATAATCAAGAGGCTAATTTAGCGAAAATTTGGTAAGAATTCTCGAATAATTATCGCATAACTGTCTGATTGACTTTTATTGCACTGACGCATCAAGTAAAATGCCCATCCAATGAGAGTCCTTATGAAGGGTGTGAGTTTATGAGAATAGTTATTAATATCATCATGAATTTGATCCCTGTGATAACTCAACGCAGTTAAAATGACTTTATTAGCACTTGGTATCAACCATAAAACAGCGCCTGTTTCTTTACGTGAGCGGGTAGCCTTTTCTCCTGACACGATAGGGCTTGCACTTGATGACTTGCTCCGGCAACCTCTGGTGCGGGGCGGTGTTGTGCTGTCAACCTGTAACCGCACAGAGCTCTATCTCAGTGTTGAACAGCAGGATAATTTTAAAGAACAGTTAATTAATTGGCTGTGCAGGTATCATCAGCTCAATCCTGAAGACTTGAAATCAAGTCTCTACTGGCATTTGAATGATGAAGCTGTCAGTCATTTAATGCGAGTCGCCAGTGGTCTCGACTCCCTTGTCTTGGGAGAACCTCAGATTTTTGGGCAGGTGAAGAAAGCATTCGCTGAGTCGCAAAATTATCAGTCCCTATCAGGAGAGTTGGAACGCCTGTTCCAAAAATCTTTCTCGGTCGCCAAACGGGTCAGAACAGAAACAGAAATTGGTGCAAATGCCGTTTCTGTGGCGTTTGCGGCCTGTACACTTGCCCGGCAAATTTTCGAATCTCTTTCTCAACTGTCTATCCTGCTGGTGGGAGCAGGGGAAACGATTGAACTGGTAGCACGTCACCTTAAAGAACATGGGGTGCGTCACATGATGATCGCCAACCGCACGAAAGAGCGGGCGCAGAAGCTTGCCAGTGAAGTTAATGCCGAAGTTATTTCCCTGCCGGATATCGATACCCGGTTGGCTGAAGCTGATATTGTGATCAGTTCCACCGCCAGCCCATTGCCGATTATTGGTAAAGGTATGGTTGAACGGGCGTTGAAAGTACGTCGCAACCAGCCGATGTTGCTGATTGATATCGCCGTTCCCCGTGATATTGAGCCGGATGTTGAAAAATTAAGTGATGTTTATCTGTACAGTGTTGATGACTTACAGGCCATCATTCAACAAAACCTCGCTCAACGTAAAGCCGCAGCCATTGTCGCAGAAGGCATTGTGCAACAAGAAAGCAGCCACTTCATGGATTGGTTGCGTTCTCAGGGGGCAGTTAATACAATTCGCGAATATCGGGAACAAGCAGAGAAAATCAGGGCTGAAATGACGGCAAAAGCATTAATGTCCATAAAACAGGGTGCTGATGCTGAACAGATCATTAACCAATTGACTCACCAATTGACGAATCGTCTGATTCATACACCAACTAAATCTCTCCAACAGGCTGCCAGTGATGGCGATTTGGAACGCCTGAATCTATTACGGGACAGCCTTGGGCTGGATCATAACTAACCCTATTCTAAATAAGGTCTGATATTACGAATGAAGCCTTCTATTGTCGCTAAATTGGAAGCATTACAAGAACGCCATGAAGAAGTTTTGGCTCATCTCGGCGATGCTGAGGTGATCGCTGATCAGGAGCGTTTTCGTGCATTATCAAAGGAATATGCTCAACTTACTGATGTGACTAACTGTTTTAAAGCTTGGAAAAGCGTTCAGGATGATATCGAAACAGCCGAGATGATGCTTGATGATCCCGAAATGCGGGAAATGGCGCAGGAAGAACTCAAAGACGCAAAAATTCGTAATGAAGAGTTAGAACAGCAATTACAGGTGCTGTTATTGCCTAAAGATCCGGATGATGAGCGCAATTGTTTTCTGGAAGTTCGTGCAGGAACCGGCGGGGATGAGGCTGCGATATTCGCCGGAGATTTATTCCGCATGTATAGCCGTTATGCAGAATCCCGCCGCTGGAAAGTAGAGATCATGAGCGCCAATGAGGGCGAGCATGGTGGATACAAAGAAGTTATTGCCAAAGTTTCTGGTGAGCAAGTTTATGGTCACTTGAAATTTGAATCAGGTGGTCATCGTGTTCAGCGTGTACCAGAAACAGAATCTCAGGGACGTATCCATACGTCGGCCTGTACTGTGGCTATTTTGCCGGAAATCCCTGAAGCAGAATTACCGGAAATCAGTCCCGGTGATCTGAAAATTGATACGTTTCGTTCTTCTGGGGCGGGTGGTCAGCACGTCAATACCACTGACTCTGCCATTCGAATTACCCACCTGCCAACCGGCATTGTCGTAGAATGTCAGGATGAACGTTCCCAGCATAAAAACAAGGCAAAAGCGATGTCTGTGCTTGCTGCGCGCATCCGTGCTGCCGAGGCACAAAAACGTCAGGAAGCCGAGGCTTCTGAGCGTCGCAATCTGCTCGGTTCCGGCGACCGTTCAGATCGCAACCGAACTTATAACTTCCCACAAGGGCGAGTTACCGATCATCGCATCAACCTAACGTTATACCGTCTTGAAGAAGTAATGGAAGGCAAACTGGATATGCTTATCCAGCCTATTATTACCGAATATCAGGCAGACCAATTATCTGCATTATCAGAGCAGGATTGATGAATTATCAATATTGGCTCCAGCATGCGGCCATGCAGTTGACCGAAAGTGACAGCCCTAAACGCGATGCGGAAATTTTGTTGCAACATGTGACAGGGCGCTCCCGCACTTATTTAATTGCATTCAATGAAACACCAATTTCGGCAGAAGAAGCTTACCAGCTAGAAGCCTTGCTGGCTCGCCGCATTCAGGGGGAGCCGGTTGCTTATATTGTGGGTGAGCGTGAATTCTGGTCATTGCCTCTCTCTGTATCACCAGCGACCCTGATTCCACGCCCTGACACGGAATGCCTAGTTGAAAAGGCATTGGAATTGTTGCCCAATTTACCCGCCCAGATTTTGGATCTTGGTACGGGAACGGGAGCAATTGCCTTGGCTCTGGCCAGTGAGCGACATGATTGTCACGTAACAGGGGTCGATATTAACCCCGATGCAGTGGCACTGGCGAAACACAATACTGAAAAAAATGCGGAAAAACTGTCTTTTCACAATGTGAATTTTTTACAAAGTGCGTGGTTTTCTGCGGTAGCGGGTCGACAATTTGATATGATTGTCAGTAATCCTCCGTATATTGATGAGCTTGATCCTCATCTGCGTGAAGGAGATGTCAGGTTTGAACCGACCACTGCATTGATCGCTGCCCAAAATGGCATGGCAGATTTGCAGACAATTGTGGAGCAGGCTCGCCACTTCCTGTTACCAAACGGATGGCTGTTATTGGAACATGGCTGGAAACAGGGAATCGTTGTCAGAAACCTATTTTGGGAAAAAGGTTATCAGCAGATAGCAACTTTTCAGGATTATGGCGGTAACGAACGTATTACGGTAGGTCGATGGAATAAAAATGAAAACCATAGTTAATTATGAATTCAATAATGCTCCCCTGATTGACGGTATTATTCTAGTAACACGGACCATTCGTGCTGATTTTCCTCAAAAGTTGGTGACTGAACAGTTAGCTGCATTGGTTGAAGAAGCCCGGCAGAAACTTTCTTCTATTACCGACACCAAAGTAAAATTGCAGTTATTGTTGTCACTTTTTTACCGCGAATGGAAATTCGGCGGGGCAAATGGCGTGTATTGTTTGTCTGATACCCTGTGGTTGGATAGAGTACTGCATTCACGCCAGGGGGCACCCGTGGCATTGGGGACGCTATTTTCACATATTGCTCAGGCGCTGGATTTGCCAGTACAGCCTATTATATTCCCGACACAGCTGATCTTACGGGCTGATTTAGTTGATGAACCAGCATGGTACATTAATCCCATGAATGGCGATACGCTCAACGAACATACACTTGATGTCTGGTTGAAAGGCAATATTGGGCCAACTATTCGTCTGGAAAAGAAAGACTTACAGGAAGCGGATAATATCAGCATTGTGCGTAAAGTCACTGACACCATCAAAGTTTCCCTGATGGAAGAGAAAAAAATGGAGTTAGCTCTCAAGGCCAGCGAAATTGTGCTGATGTTTGACCCCGATGATCCATATGAAATCCGCGACCGGGGGCTTATCTATGCACAACTCGACTGCAATCACATTGCTGTTTCGGATTTGCGCTATTTTGTGGAGCACTGCCCTGAGGATCCTATCTCAGAAATGATAAAAATGCAGATTAACTCCATTGAGCGGGGGCTGATTGTTCTTCATTAATGTATTTGTTTTCCATTAATGTTTTCATAAGGCGAGATTTCTCAGTGACCTGTTTATTTTTATAGATACAGCAAATTTATTTACCCTTAACAAGCGAAGGTATAAGCATGCAACAGAAAGTGGTTAATATTGGTGACATCAAGGTCGCAAATGATCTGCCTTTTGTACTCTTTGGTGGTATGAACGTCCTTGAATCACGGGATTTGGCCATGCGTATTTGTGAGCACTATGTGACCGTAACGCAAAAACTGGGCATCCCTTATGTTTTCAAAGCGTCTTTTGATAAAGCTAACCGTTCTTCTATCCATTCCTATCGTGGGCCGGGTTTAGAAGAAGGAATGAAAATCTTTCAGGAACTGAAACAAACTTTCGGTGTGAAAATCATCACTGATGTACATGAACCTGTGCAAGCTCAGCCTGTTGCAGATGTCGTTGATGTTATTCAGCTTCCTGCTTTTCTTGCTCGTCAAACCGATCTGGTTGAAGCAATGGCAAAAACAGGGGCCGTCATTAACATCAAGAAACCTCAGTTTGTCAGCCCGGGACAGATGGGAAATATCGTTGAAAAATTTAAAGAAGGTGGCAACGATCAAATCATTCTGTGTGACCGTGGCAGTAACTTTGGTTATGACAATCTGGTGGTTGATATGTTGGGCTTTGGTGTAATGCAACAGGCTACTAATGGCTCACCTGTAATTTTCGATGTTACTCACTCATTGCAATGCCGTGATCCATTCGGAGCCGCTTCTGGTGGTCGTCGTGCGCAAGTGTCTGAACTGGCTCGAGCCGGTATGGCAGTAGGAATTGCGGGATTGTTCCTTGAATCTCATCCTGATCCAGAAAATGCGAGATGTGATGGCCCATCAGCACTGCCACTGGCAAAACTGGAACCTTTCCTGATGCAGATGAAAGCGATTGATGATGTAGTAAAAAGTTTCCCGGAACTGGATACCAGCAAATAATTCCTGAATTCGCCGGATTTTCTTGATGATGCGGTTACAGGCAACTCACCCTGTAACCGCTGATTTTTTTGTTTTCCAGCTTGTGGCGCGCTTCACTTACAATACGGCAGGTTGCCTGAATGACGTTCAGGGCACTAAGCCCGTTTCGAAAACAACATTGCCACTTTCTGAACTATGTTTCCCAGCCCTTGCACTGATGCGAATTCGTCGCTCAATATGCTGCATTACATAGGCAGCGTCCTGATCGATCCCCAGAAAACGCCCGGAACCCCATGTATATAACCACGGCAAACCAATAAACGTGACATCCGGATCAAGGGTAATTCCACGATCATGGTTTGGGTAACCGTTGGCTTGAAAAATATCTAAATCAATCCATGAATAATCTGGTCTGAAACCGATACACCAAATCACTGAAGTAATATTTTCTTTTGCCAAATCAATGCGTGTGATTTCCTGCTCAGGATGCCAAACAGGCTGATACACTGATGCAGACTCATCGGTTGTAATATTGTTTTTATCCAAATATTCATCAATTGAGGCATTAATGCGATTATAAGTGGCATCGGCGAGGTCCAGATTTTCTGATAAATCGGCTCTGAACCAGAGTTGACCATCTTTAAAGTCATCAAAACGACCAAACAGTTGCATACCTTCTAAGGCAAATTGACGCAGGTCAATATCACGCCCGCCATCACGCCCTGTGACATAGTGGTTGGTACTGTTACGGACTTCTTCACTATAACGATGCTCTTTGGCAGTAGTTTCGTAATAACCCATATCAAACAGCCATTTCACCACATCTTTGCCGCGATAGAATCGGGCACAACGTGGTGCGTCACCTGTCGATAAGTAAACTTTTTTGCCTGCCAAATGTAAATCTTCGGCAATCTGTGCGCCGGATTGCCCTGATCCGACCACTAACACCGCACCTTCAGGTAGTTGATTTACATTCAAATATTCTTCCGAATGCATCACTTTTATATGTTCAGGCAAGGTATCGCTGAGTTTGGGATAAATCGGAGTGTGATATCCACCTGCCGCGACAACGAGTTGTTTGGCTGTAGTTGTGCCGTGATTAGTTTCAATGACAAACTTTTGTTCTGCCACTTTTTTTATATGTTCTACCTGAATATTTAAAATGGCAGGAGGGTTTATTTTTTCAATAAATTCATCGAGATATTCCACAATTTCATGCTTCTTCATAAAGCCATCAGGGTCTTGCCCCTGATAAGGGTGTTCTGGCAACAGACACTGCCAGTTAGGTGTCACCAAGGTAAAATTATCCCAACGTTTACGACGCCAGCTATGGGTTAACTCGGATTCTTTTTCTAATACGACATGGTCAATGCCTGCCTTTTGCAAATAGTGACTGATACATAAGCCTGCCTGACCACCACCAACAATGACCACATCATAATCTGGCCGCAATATTTGATTTTGAGTATTTAACATGGAACATCCTTCTCATTTATTCGTCATTTCAATGACTTCAATTTGATCTTCCGGATTTAGCCCGAAGACTCTGGCTTGGGACTTGATCATCGCCAGATTGTCCATGGCCGAACTACAGGTAAAGCCATAACGTGCACGTACTCTTTCCGATGCGGCAAGCAGACCATTTTCAACTTGGTGTAAAAACTGCGTACTTGAGTAACGCTGACCAATGAATAGGTATTCATAAATCACCGTTGAAGGTGAGTAATATTGAATCAGCTTTCCATCAGGCCACTTCACAGTAAAATTTACGCTGGGCATAACATAGGCTCCTACCGACTTTTAGTCTCAATCTGTATGGGTTTACTCTGTGATTTTTCTAAGGCGCGTTTTTTTAGAAGGTTGGCGTAGCAAAAGCCGGTAAATATCTGGCGGTGAAAATCCCAAAATATGCTGCTCTGTTCCTGCTGTTGCACTGTAATTACACCACTGTTATTGGTTTCACCAATCACCGTGCAGGCAATATCCTGACTGTGAAACAGTCTGATGATTTCTTCACATTTGTTTGCATCAGCAGTGAGTAAAAAACCAAAACTGGGGAAAATTTGCAGCCATTGAAACCATTCCACATCATCAGGTTTAGGAATCGCATCTAAATTGATACGTGCTCCCGATGCTGTGCCTTCGAGCAGCATCAATAAACTACCTAAAATACCGGCATTACTAATATCACGGGCGGCATAAGCCAGATTCTTCTCTGCTAATTGCGGCAGCAAAGCAATTTGTGACTGTAAAATGCGGCCAGATACGTGCTCAAAGCATTTCCAGTAAGTGGTATCGGGGTGGAATTGCCCTTGTAGATTTAAAGCAATCAGAATTTTTTGTTGGGGTTTAACATGTAACACTGAGAGTAATTTTCGCGCCATGCCTTGAATTGCCACGGATAAAGCGGGCTGATAAGCTGCCCCAAGATGAGAGTGTCCACCGACCAATGGCACATCGTAAGCATGGCAAGCATCCTGCATGCCATGCATTAATTGCTGGGCAGATTCATTACTGGTATGCCAGAGACTGTTCACCACTGACAACGCCCGACCGCCCATTGCTGCAATATCACTGATATTCGCCATGACGGCTGACCATCCTGCAAAATAAGGATAATGGGTTACAAAATTCGGCAACATACCTTCACAGGCATGCAATATATATTGACCGTTTAACGACACTGCCGCTGTGTCATCTCCGGGGTAGGCGTATAAGCTGTCCAATGAATCCACATGACAAGTTACATTGTCTAAAACTATATTAGTTGAAAAACAGTGAGCAATTGCCTGCTTGGACTGCATTGCGGGTGTATGTTTTAGTATTTCGAGTAATTGATTGAGTTCCATCAGCACGTCTCCTTCTGCATGCAGATTTGCATCGGGATATGCTGTAACGGATAGTTTTCAATCTGAGCCTGCATCAATACATGTGGAATATTGGCAATCGTCAATTGACGCAAGCTATCCCAATACAATCTTTGGAAATAGTGTTCATTCTGACTTTGCACAGTGGCTAAGAAAGTACGGCATCCTAAGTTTTTGGCAGTTGATACCGCGACATTGATTAGCGCTTTACCAATGGTATGGTGACGTCGATATAAAGGGTCTACGCATAAGCGCCCGCCATACCACGTTTGTTCGCCATCAGGAAAGATGCGCACGGCACCAATCACACGCTCATGCTCACCAAACATTTTTCTAATGGCGATAATGCCCAATGCCTTAACATCGTGTTCATCACGATCTTCTTTTAAGATTTTCTGTTCATCGCGAAAAGTCGCTTCACGTAAACGGTAATATTGCTGAAGCTCCCAATCTTCCGACACAATCTTGATAACAATATTATCGCCAAGCGATTTTTTCATTCCTTCATTTAGCTGAAGAAGCCAGGAATAGCGAGAAAGTTCCATACCACATTCCCCTTATTCATACGCTTTCAGCGAAGAGCAAGCGCCACACTTGGCACAGCCTGCCTGTGTATTTTCCGAGTTCAAACCATGTAGTTTGAGTTGTTGCCCGATTTTCGGATAAAGCGACTGCATAAAAGCCGGATTAGGTTTAGGATGATGTTCCAATGGAGTTCCTTGAATCGGTACAAATGGTACGACAAATGGATACACCCCAATTTTCGTAAGTCTGGCGGTCATCTCTACGATTTCTAATTCGGTGTCACCCAAACCGACCAGAATGTAGGTACTGACCTGTCCCCGGCCGAACACCGCAACGGCTGCTTCAAATGCGGCAAAATATATTTCCAATGAAACTTCGGCCTTGCCGGGCATAATCTTCTGCCGTACACGTTCATTTACTGCTTCAAGGTGCATCCCGATCGACACAGCGCCCGCATCCTTTAAACGCTGAAACCATGCAAAATCATCGGGAGGTTCACACTGTACCTGTATTGGCAAATCGACTTGAGCCTTAATGGCTTTAACCGAGTCATATAAAATTTTGGCACCACGATCTGCCGTATTTGGTGTACCCGTGGTGATCACCATTTGCTTGACACCATCCAGCTCAACGGCTGCTTTGGCGACTTCTGCCAATTGTTTCGGGTGCTTGCGAATCAATGTTCGCCCATTTTTTATAGACTGATCAATTGAACAGAATTGGCATGCCGTTGCCTTGTCATTCATCCGAATGCAATGCTGTAACACAGTCGTTGCCAATACATCATGGCTATGTAAGGTTGCAATTTGCTCATAGGCAATACCTTCGGCCGTTTTTAAATCATAAAAACGTGGTCGTGCAGGTGCAGTTAATGTTGCTACAGGAATTCGGTTTTTAAAGACAGTCACCTTGTCGGAGTAAGGTTCAGGCTTTGCAGTGTAGGGTGACTCTTGTGCCATAAGGTTCCGCACCGGGATCATCATGGTCTGCCCGTTAAGGCTCAGTGCCTTATGGTCGCTTGGCCCTGCGCCACCTTTACGGGATAAGCCAAAATCGCCTTCCCATTTCAGACCATGACATTGCAAATCGGTCAATAATTGTATAGTAGACATCCTGATTCCCTATTATTGGTGTTTAATCAATGCGGTTCAGACATGTGCTTCATTAAATGTTGAAAGTTTTTCGAGATGGCTTTGCTCTGATGTTTCAACTTTCAGTTCGTGCAATACACGTGTTGGACGACGATCAATCAATAAGCTGAACAATTCGGGGCGGCTGTAATGCCCAACCGAATCCATCATGCGTTTGCGTTTATCAATCAAGCTGAAATCCAGATCGGCAATGCAATAACCTTCACCTTGCGTGAGCGGCTCAACTAAAAACTTGCCTTCGGGGGAAACAATGGCGGTAAAACATCCTCCTGAAATTGGTGCGATGTGACAGCCGGTATCTTGCATAATTTGCTGTTGCTGTTCGGGGTGCAGCCATGCGGTGGCATTGACCACAAAACAGCCAGACTCCAGAGCATGGTGTTGAATGGTTGCGCTGATTTGATCGGCAAAGACTTGTCCTACCAACGAACCAGGAAACATGGCAGCATGAATTTGCTCACCATCTGCCATCAAGGCAAAACGAGCCAGTGGGTTGTAATGTTCCCAACATGCCAGCGAACCAACACGTCCCACCGCAGAATCAATGGCACGCAGACCGCTGCCATCACCTTGTCCCCATACCATTCGTTCGTGGTAAGTTGGGGTAATTTTGCGGCGATGCTGAATAATTGAGCCATCAGCATCAAATAACAGTTGTGCGTTATAAATCGTACCGCCTGAACGCTCATTAATGCCGATCGACACTACCATGTTGGCCTCAAGACAGGCCTGACCAATTGCTGAAGTTGCTTCGGAAGGCACAACCACGGATTCATTCAATAATTTTAAATGTTCTTTACCCATGGCAAGTGGGGGTTGGACAAAGGAAAAATAAGGGTAATAAGGCACAACGGTTTCAGGAAAAACGGCAAACTGTACCCCTTGTTTTCCAAGCTCTGAAATAATGTCACAGATTTTTTTTACGGTAGCGGATTGGCTATAAAGTACCGGGCTACATTGCACTGCGGCAGCTTTAATGATTCTGTTCATGTCTTATTTCCCTTAGAGTTAAGACTTACTTAAACAGTCCAGGTATCAATGATTAAGGCATTGTCACGACGCATCAGCAGTTTCAAATCCATCACATCCAATGGATTAATCGGACGAATTCCCGGAATAAGCGCTTTTTCGGTTTGACCATACATCGATTGCAACGCAAAACGGCAGGCATAAACTTCACCACCTTCTTCCATAAAGGCTTTCAATTGATTATTGACGGCCAAATGACCCGGAAAAGCTTCCGCGCCTAAAGTTGGAAAACCGCGCTGTACACCTAACTGCACACCTGGGCCATAAAGTAAGATTTTGGTTTCAAAGCCTTTACGTAATAGACGCTTTGCCTGCAATACATTGATCAGGCCAATTGATCCTTCAAACGCAACGGTATGGAAAGTCACTAATGCTTTTTCACCCGGCAGGGCTTTGACGTCCTCAAACACTTTTTCTTCATAATCAACAAGAAAATCGCCATCTTTATATTGTTCGATATCTACTTTTGGCATAGCAGCTCCTAGTTCAATGTTATTTTGGAAGGAATCAATATGTATTCTTTCTGTGTTATTGCGAAAGCTGTGCCAAGTTATATTGGGGGAAGGGGCGTTATCTTTATCTGATTGAAAAATAGTAGTTAATTTTTATTAAAATATTTATGTGAAGCTAAATTGAACAGCTAGAAGGGTATGATTTTTCGTAGTATTATGAAATTTAGTAACTTAAATTACGAAACTTCATAATATGAATAATATAAATCGTATGAACACGGCTGACTTTATCTCGGACTGGGTAACAACTGAGGACTCTATTCGTCCATTGGTGTTTGAACACACATCACAGGCATTAATTGTATTAGATCCACACCAAAACCAGTTTATTGATGTGAATATCAGTGCCACTCAACTATTACGTTACGAACGTCATGACATTATTCAAAAAACGGTGACTTCTATTTTCGGTCATTTCAGCCAACTGCCAGATCTTCTGGCATTTACCGAAGAAGCATTGGAACAAGGTTGGGTCTGGAGTAATGAACTATACGCTTTTGATAAAAATGGCGGAAAAACTCAGTTAGATATTACTTCCATTTCATTACCTTATAAAAATAAAACATTGCTGATATGGTCGTTGGCGGATGTCAAAGAATTAGAACTGCACCAACAGAATAAAAATATCGATAAAGCCATTCAGACAGATTTAAAAGAATGGCAAGCCTTACAAGAACTGTTTATAGACTCCGACACAGGTAAGCATTTATTACTGAGTTCAGTGGGTGACGGTATTTACAGTATTAATAAACAAGGTTTGTGCACCTTTATTAACCCCGCCGGGGCTAAAATGTTGGGTCTGCAAGCTGAAGATGTGCTGAGTTACAATATCCATGAGATTCACCATCATACTCATGAAAATGGCGAGCCTTATCCTGTAGAAGAGTGCCCGATTTATGCGGCGGTACATGATGGTATTGTGTATGAAGGTATTCAGGAGATTTTCTGGCGCCGTGATGGCAGTTGCTTCCCCGTGGAATTTACCAGTACACCTGTGATTCGTGACGGTGAAATTATTGGCGCAGTAGTCGTATTCCGCGATATTACCGATCGGTTGAATACTGAAAAACAACTGACCCATGCCCTTGAGGAGTTGCGAGATTTAAAAAGCCGATTGGAGCAGCAAAACGAATATCTGCAAGAAGAAATTTTACAGGAAAATAAATACCATGAAATTGTCGGCAATAGCGCATCCATTTTACAGATCATTGAAAAAATCAAGGTCGTTGCCTCAACTGATGCCAATGTGATGATTTATGGTGATTCAGGCACAGGCAAGGAACTGATCGCCCGCGCTATTCATCAATCCAGTCACCGTAAACAGCAACCACTAATTAGGGTCAACTGTGCTGCCATTCCTTCGGAACTCTTTGAAAGTGAATTTTTTGGGCATGTTAAAGGTGCATTTACCGGGGCAGTGCGTGATCGGGTCGGACGTTTTGAATTGGCTGATCAAGGCACATTATTTTTAGATGAAAT
The DNA here is from genome assembly GCF_001037465.1 of Xenorhabdus khoisanae. Taxonomy (GTDB): domain Bacteria; phylum Pseudomonadota; class Gammaproteobacteria; order Enterobacterales; family Enterobacteriaceae; genus Xenorhabdus; species Xenorhabdus khoisanae. Next base: position 14,534 of record NZ_LFCV01000145.1, on the reverse strand, counting down.
TGGCGAAATTCCGTTGGAGCAACAAAGTAAACTGCTGCGTGTATTGCAGGAAGGAACCTTTGAGCGGGTAGGAGAAGAAAAGACGCGGTATGTGAATGTGCGGATCATCGCTGCCACCAACCGTAATTTAAAAGAAGAAGTGAAACAGAAACGCTTTCGCGAAGATTTGTATTTCCGTTTAAATGTTTTCCCGATTCATTCACCAGCCTTACGTGAGCGTAAAGAAGATATTCCGCTTTTGGTAACACATTTTACTAAGTTAATTTGTGACAATCGTAAGATTAATTATCTGCCATTTTCACAAAAACATATTTTGGAATTACAGCAATATGACTGGCCCGGCAATATCCGTGAACTGCAAAATGTTATTGAACGGGCACTTATTACAGCAAAACAAGGTACTGTTTCCTTTAAATATTTGCTGGAACAAGATCAACAACCTAAAAATCTGCGTCAGAATACTCATAATGAACTTCAAAAAACTGAAGGAGTGCTGACCATGAGCCAACTTAAGGAATTGGAAATTAGAAATTTTTCTCTTGCCGTTGAACAATGCAAAGGGAAAATTTTTGGTGATGACGGGGCAGCAAAATTGTTGGGAATCAATCCAACAACATTGATCTCACGATTAAAGAAATTGGGGGTTGAGTATTGAAAAATTTCAGGTCAGAGGAATAAACTAATGTTTTTATTTATTGAATATGATGATTATCATTTCGCTAATGATTATTAATAGACTCTTGTGACTTATTTTCTATCTGAGTTAAGTTATCAGCGTTGTCCTTATTTTATTATAGTATATTTAAATGTCGTTCAGGTAATATCTGGGCGATATCTGACAAGATTAATCCATATAAATAAGGTGAATGTTATGATAAAAAAAGTGAGTATTTTTACAGGCTTGTTTTTCTATCTTTCCAAGATTATTTGCGAGTGAGCACTGTAATGTAGAGAGTTCCAATTTTTATTGGCAGGTTAGATAGCTGTTTTTAAATTATAATTCTGATTATAGAGGGGCTTTAATTGAGATCAAGGAGTGATTTAAGTGAGTTTTTTTTGATTTGGCAATGGGATGAAATCATCTTGACCTTTTACAGATAAAAAATGAGGAAATTATGTTTGAAATTAATAATCCAGATATTGTTACAGCAGACACGGAAAATATGCTGGTCATTGATATTATTTTAGGAATGGAGAGGGTTGGTTTACCCGATTCAGATATGCCGACAGTGGTCAGGTGGGGATATCAGAGTGAAGAAGGAGCAAGTGAAAACTGGCCTTCTTATGGTTCTTTAATTGCAATCGAAAACAACACGCCTATTGATATTGGTAAAACAGAATCACTTTTTTGGACAGAGATACCAAAATTAAATGGTGTTGATAGTTTTATTCAATGGAATGTGTCTTCTTATGCAAATAAAGAAAGTTATCAGAGAATGCGAGATCTATTTAAAAATAAAGTTCTTTATATAACAGTTGATGGTATAACCTATAATTTTGGTAAATATTCAAACATTATAGTCGGTGGTAACATCCCTCCCAGTTATACAATTGGCTATAACTATTTTGGCCAGACCACACCTGATGCAGAAAAATTAGGCAATATATTAAAGCAGAGGGGGGTAACTAAACGTCTGTATTTCAATTGGTGTGATGAATAACGCTCTTAAATCTACATTCTGAATTCAAGGTTGCGCTTCGGTGTGGAATCAACGGTAAAAACCGATAGAAGAATTAGGGGGTGTTGATGTTTTTTGTTCATCATTTATTCAGCCCACATGGGTAACCAGACAATGATAAACGCCAGTGCTAACATACTGGTGTAATTCCGTTCAAGTTTGTCGTATCTTGTTGCTATTACACGAAAATGTTTGATTCTGGTAAAGGCATTTTCCATCAAATGTCGGTAACGATATAAACACTTATCCATTTTTTGATCTAATTTTTGGCCCTTTTTGCGATAAGGGATCACCGAAACCGATTCTTGTTCTTCAATAACATTTCTCAAATGCTGGCTACCGTATCCTTTATCAGCTATTACAAAATCTGATAAAGGTGATTGAGACACAAAATTTTCCACATGAACAATATCAGTGACCTGATCACCCGACAGTTCAAAATGGAAGGGTAAACCGTAACTACCCGAATAGCCACCAGCAACTCGCCTGATAGTTAAGAATAAATTGTTGGAAATTTACATAAAGACGGAATATTATCATTCTTTAACGAACTATATTTATAGTTAATTTTATGTGACATTTTTTCATCTTTGAGAGTGGGTTAGTAATGAGTTGAGGAGAAGCAAAATGCCATTTAAGGAACCTTTTACACGAAAATTTATTACTGGGGATCTAATTTATGGATTACACCATGAAAGGGTAAAATACACTAAAAGATACGAGCCATTTAAAGGTATTAAGATTAGTATGACTAGGTCTAACATTCGGGCTGTAACAATAGATCAATATGTAGTTCCGCCCGAATTGAGTTTAGAGGATGGAGCAATCCGAACTCAGAACATGAGAACGACAAAAAAACTTCCCTACCATAAGAGCTTTACTTCACATCTTGATAATCACCCTAAATATCACACCGCATTGACGTCTGCGTCCGAAGAAGGAAGAGGTAAAATCTTTTCAAGAAAATGTAAAGGAGGATTATCTTGGATAACCTCGAGCATTGGCCATAATGATCTGGTCAAAAAGAATAGTATACATTTTATTCTTGATGGTATAGACATGAACTATGTAGTGAATAAAAAGATATATCCTGGAGCTAAAAATGATATAACTGCACATGAGTTGAGATGGATCTATAGAAAGAGGAAAGATATTAACGTACAAGAAAAAATACAATTTTGGCTGAATGGTCAACCAACCGTCCCACCTTGGGAAAGTGATGAAGGAAAGAAAATATGGAGGCGATATACACCAATGACTGAAATCGAGGAGGCTTTTAATTCTAGTTTGCCTATAAAATTATATTTCTAGGTGCTGTTGACGTTTTGTGATGAGTTATTGAACAGTATGAAGATTTGGTATAATCGTTTTCGCCAAAAAAATAACCAGACCTCAGCATCATGCTGTGAACTATGTCAACAGATACACAATGGAATAAGCTATCTGCATTCATGCAACATACAGGATTATTTACTACAAAACTGAACATCGCCAAGCGCTTGAAGGCATACTTTATCGCATGATAACGGGCATTCTATGGCACGACCTGCCTTCCAAATTCGGGAAATGGAATAGCGTCTTTCAGCGTTTTAATACTTGGTCAAAAAATGGTATTTTGCATATAATTTTTAATGGGTTATCTGAATTCGGTGGAATATGAAATGGTGGCGTAATTAGTTGGGAATAATTTCAAGGACAGATCAAAGATAGGAATATTAGACTAAAAAAACATCTAATATTCCTATCTTGGTATAGGCAATTGGGTTAATCTATTTCTTCCAACGCCTTGGCTAAAGTAGCATAAAAACTTAATTGCCCTTTGATCGGTTCGATTTTGGCTCTTGCCAGCGTTTTCAAAGGCTGAAAGGAGATATCACATATAACGATATGTTTCTCTTTCCCTGTCTCCCGAACAAATCCCTGAAAAGCATGCAATCCACCCGCATCCAGCACTGGAACAGCATCCCATTGCATAATAATGGTTTGATAATCAGCACCTTTTTCTTTCAATTCAGCAAAAATACGCTCTGCGGCAGCGAAAAACAGAGGGCCGTTAATTCGAACAACCAGCAGGCCTTTATCACTATTTGTTGAAGGAGAAATGCTAATTCGCGTCATATTGGCAATTTTGCGCATAAACAAAAGCGATGCCAGAACAATACCAATTGTAATTGCTATCACCATATCAAACAGAACCGTCAGTGACAGACACAACAGCATGACGATGATATCGTCTTTAGGGGCACGGCGGATTAAATCCACAACCTTATGGGCTTCACTCATATTCCACGCCACAATCAGCAAAATGGCTGACATCGCGGCAAGTGGGAGATAAGAGAGCATCGGTGCGAGAACCAGCAGCGTCAATAATACCAGCAGGGAGTGAATAACAGCAGCAATCGGTGAAGTTGCCCCTGCCCGCACATTGGCGGCTGAACGGGCGATAGCGGCGGTTGCGGTAATTCCGCCAAAGAAAGGGGCGACAATATTGCCCATTCCCTGACCAATCAACTCACCATTGGAATGATGTTTTTTTCCAGTCATGCCATCCAGAATAACGGCACACAACAAAGATTCAATTGCCCCTAACATGGCCATTGAAAATGCAGCGGGCAGCAGTGCTGATACTGTATTCCAACTTATATCAAAGGAATGAGTATCAGGTAAATTCCACGGCAGAATAAATTGGGGAAGAATAGGCGGAATACCTTGACCTTGTGTACCATCTTCCAGAATGTAGCTGAATGATGAGCCAATTGTTGCTACATCGTGGCCTAGCAAATGCATGATACCCATGATGCCAGTACCTGCAATCAAAGCCGGTAAGTGACCCGGTAACTTTAATCCCAATTTTGGCCAGAAAATCAATACCAGCAGCGTGGTAAAACCGATAAGTGTATCGCTCAACTGTAATGAAGGGAATGCTTGGGAGAGAGCAATGAGTTTATCGATATAATTTTCTGGCACATGCTCCAGTTTCAGGCCAAAGAAGTTTTGCACCTGCATGGTGGCGATAGTAATCGCAATACCAGAAGTAAACCCCAGCGTGACAGATAAGGGAATATATTCAATCAATCGACCCAATCGTGCTAATCCCATGATAAGCAGAATAATGCCTGACATAAGCGTGGCGATAAGTAGACCGCTTAAGCCAAACTGTTGTGACACGGGGTAGAGGATCACCACAAAAGCCGCCGTTGGCCCGGAAACGCTATAACGAGATCCTCCGGTGAGAGCAATAACAATCCCTGCAATAGCTGCTGTATATAGGCCATATTGCGGTGCAACACCACTGCCGATTGCCAAAGCCATTGCCAGAGGAATCGCAATAATTCCCACCGTGATCCCAGCAATCATGTCCTTGATGAAACGAGAAAAAGAGTAAGGTTCCTTCCAACAAGAGTCAATAAATGCACTAAATGGACGTATCCCCTTAATTTTACGAGTATTCATTGAAATAAAAACCAAAAATAAGACATCAAATGACGTGCTGAAAAAAAAGAGAAGCCAGCATATCGCTTTTATCAGCCCAGAAAGGTGTTATATGTCAAAAAGTTAACTAATAGATTAGCGTTCGTGAAATAAAAATCAAATGATTAAATTAGTTTTGTTAATGCTTGATCGAACTCAGCACTCTTTTCAGGATGCAGACTCAAAAGCTGAAAATAGTGGCAATCGAGCCAAATACGCAAACAATAGGCTGCCTGCCGCATAATAGGCAAATAATTTTCTGGCATAGCTATCTTGGCTTGGTTGCCAGCGCCAACGGTGTGTAATAGGGAGCAAATAACTGATCATGACTCCCACAGCAAGACCGGTGATCACATCAATAAAATGATGCTGCCAAGTCGTAAGAACCGATAATGCAATGAGGGCAGTCCAGATATGCAGCAATCCACGCCAATAACCATGTAAGTGCGCGGCATAACGCAACCAGAGTAACCATAGCAGGATGATATGTAATGAAGGTGCTTGGTTATAGGGCAGGTCAAACAGCTCCAGTTGATCGAATAACCACCCAAAAACGCCTTCGGTCGTGGGACGGGAAAACGAAAATTTCAGTGGAAATAGCAGGAATCCGACACAGGCAATCAGTGACGCTGTCACTAATCGCCAGCCATGAATCCCTTGCTCACGGCGGCAGGTACAGATAAACAGTGATATTCCGTAAAATAAATCGATACTCCAGTAAGGAATAATCGTCCATGACCAGAAAGGAATGTAACGCTCCCAACTGAACACCATAACTTCCACATCGTCTCTTTGTGCGGTGAGTTGATTGATTTGCCCGTAGGTAATAAAAAAGAACGGCGCCAGAAGCAACAGCCAGACAGCGGCTGTTAGCCACAAACGTGGGCGATTATTGTGAGGAAGTTTTGTCGGGCGTTTCATCTGCTTATTCTCAACGTTGGATTTTTTTGGCGATCGATACAGTGAAAATGCCCCAGTTATCAGTTAACTGATATTGATTTTCAAAACCAGCGGCTTCTATCAGCGTTCTCCCGAAAACTCCCTGGCCTTGTGGTTGATTGCGATAAACATAATCCAGTGTGGAACCGGAATCAAAACCTGTTTCCAGGCCGAGGCGAATGCCTTCAGACGTTCTGCCCAAACGTGTATTCATTGCCTTACGCATCAGTTTATAACTGAGATTTTTGGGGCATAGACGTGGTAACGGAAGCGATAATTCCCGAAACTCATCTGCGGTATGGCTCCAAATATCTTCATTGCTGTAATCATGTTGATAGCGGGGGATCGCAAAAACGCGCTCGATAAATGTGCATATTTTGCTGAAAACCAAATGGCGGTCTTTTTCGCCCAGTGTATCGTGGTAGAACCCTTCCATTACATGTTTTTCTTTAATCGGGGAATTCAACCGCCGGTAAAATTGATGCTGTGGTTTATGGTGCACAACATAATCGCTGCCAGAAATAAAGAGTTGGGTTGGTAATGTAATGGCACTGGCATCTTTCACTACACGTTCTGCGGTTTGATAAAGTTCTAATAGAATATTGACGGCGATTTCGCGGGTAATGAGAGGATCATTGTCATAAGAGGTGATGCGGGCTTCATCGTGGGTCAGGAATTTCGCTTTTACATAAGAATTGACGAAAAAAACGCCCCGCATTTTTTGCATTAGTTGCAATCCTTGCACCGCAAAGGGGACATACAGCTTGATATCAAACGCAGGGGCTGCGAGGATCATTGCCCGAATTTTGGGCGCGTAATCATGTACCCAAGCAGACACTAACACTGCGCCAACGCTTTGACCAATCACCACAATATTTTCCATTGCGATATCGTACTTTGTGGCAATAAACCTTACAAACTCATCAACATCATGAATTGACGTACCCATTGATGGGCTATAACCTCGTGGCCCTTCTGTTTTTCCGTGCCCACGGGCATCCCATGCGAACATTGCTACATCGGGCAGATTGAGTTCATCAACGACATGCTGAATTCGTCCTGAATGTTCATGACCACGATGGAAAATAATAATGGCTTTCTCCGTCTTAGTTTGTTCTTGTGGCCAATAACGGTAAAACAGGGAAGCTGAATCTGATGTGGTGAAATAATGCTCTTCAGCAATACGTTGATTTGATGATTGCGACTTTGATGAAAGTGCCTTCGATAACTGTGTCATATTAAAGCCTTATTTAGATTGTGACTTTTCAGCCAGCCTGATTTCACGCAAGGCTTTAACAACACGCTGATAGCAAGTCATCAAGAGTAAAATGCCCATGAAAGGAAACAAATAGTGGCTCCAGTTCAAGGCAGAAGGGAAAATGGCAATAATCAATCCATAAGTACCGAAGAAAAAAGCACGGTCACTTTTTCCCATTGGACCGTCATAGCGCCGTGATGCGCCAATAGTTTGTGCCAAAACGCCAATAAATTCCGTCAGGATGGTCAAGAATAAGATAACCAACACACCCGTACTGCTGACATTCGGTAAAAAGCAGAAGGGGAGATAGAGAGCGACATCGGAAATAATATCCCCAAGTTCATTATAAATAGCGCCTAAATGAGATTTCTGGTGGTGCTCTCGTGCCAACATTCCATCAATCGCATTGAGAGCCATACGGATAAAGAGAAAAACAGGCAGTAGCCAATAGAGAGCGAAAGACGGAAATAGGCTCAATAATGAACCAATAGCGATTGATAAAAACATCGCTCCCAATGTGACTTGATTAGCGGTAATACCCTGTTTGTGCAAAGAGATTACGATAGGACGTAAGAGGTTTTGAAAACGAGGTTTTAGATTATAGATAGTCATCTTGCCCTAAGTTCCTTATAGGCCAAATTATCATCATTACTAATAAAATAAAAAATGTAAATCCAATAAAAGAAAAATTGTTTGATAGATCAATAAAATTTTTATTGCTAAATGATGATGATAAACTTTATGAGCTTTAATTAAATAGCCGATTAATGTTAAGGATACAATGCATTGTCCAGAGCACAACGTTTGTTATCTCTTATGGAGATTTTGCGTAGTTACCATTTTCCTGTACAGGGAAAAGTACTGGCACAAAAATTAGACATTAGTTTAAGAACACTTTATCGAGATATTGCTACCTTGCAGGCTCAAGGTGCAATCATCGAAGGTGAGGCTGGTATAGGCTATATTTTACGGCCGGGTTTTGTCCTGCCACCATTGATGCTGACGCAGAATGAAATAGAGGCTTTGGCATTGGGTGCAAGCTGGGTTGCTAAACGTGCAGATCCACAGTTAAAAACATCCGCAACCAGCGCAATCAACAAAATTGCAGCAGTCATCCCAGCAGAATTAAAGCAAGTTTTGGAAACAAATTCATTATTAGTGGGGCCTGCTTCCACGAAAATTCAGCCTACCGTTGATATTCAGCAAATACGGCAAGCAATCAGTGACAGACGTAAAATCACCTTTACTTATCTGGATCTGAAAGGGAATCAATCCGAAAGGACGGTATGGCCATTTGCGTTGGGATATTTTGAAAATATCAGTATTGTCATTGGATGGTGTGAATTGCGAGAAACATTTCGTCATTTCAGGTCGGATAGAATTAATCATTTAAAGGTTGAAAAATGGTGTTATCCGCTTTCAAGACAGTTATTACTTAAAGAATGGCGGGAAACACAAAAAATACCGAATTAGTGACTATAGTGTATATAGAGCAAATCTCTCGCAATGAACGGGCGGCTAGAATATTCCTAATAACATTATTCTCACCCTTCAGTCATCCCGGATTTTTTTAAGTAGCATATGCACCAAATTCTTCGGGAATGCCAAACTGCCCAGCAGGAATTTTCTGGCTACGTTGTATCGCCATACTTTCCGGTGACTCTCCAATAAGCGCTAGCTTTCTGTTTTGGATGCCCTGTACTGGGTAAAAGTGATTAAAACAAAACAAATCAGAGCAAGAACGAAAAGCCCCCACATCAAACCTGCCGACGTTGTTGTATGCCCGCTGGCGAAAAACCATAATACGATAGCAGCTCCGGCCATCTTTAAAGCACCTTGTAAGGCACTGCCTGTGCCAGACAGCTCAGGATGACCATGCAAACTGATCCCAAGCAATAGCGGGGAAGAAAGTCCACATCCCAATCCTACCGCAAAACTATAACTAATGATCAATATAATTGATAATACCGGCGTAAAATGAATGGTAATGAGTGCTACTGCAGTAAAGAAAAGCAATAATGGGAGTGAGGCCTTAAGAATTTTTTCAGGGGTAGAATGTGACAACCATTTTTTTGTCAGCAATGAGCCTATGACAATTCCGGCAGAATAAATCATAAACAAATATCCATTCTGTGACGAGGATAAACCAAATTGCATCTGAAATACGAAAGGACTAGCAGTGAAATAACCAATTGTAATGGCAAACAAAACGGCAGATACAACACTGTATATAACAAAATTAACGTCAGATAACAGAATTCGAAAACCTGTTATTCTTCCTCTTCCCATTGATTTCATTGGAGATGTTTCCGGTAACGTCATTTTTACAAAAAATACACCGACCAGCATCATTACGGCGAGAGCGATAAAATTAAACTTCCACGGAAGATATTCTGTGATATACCCACCAATAACCGGAGCAAAAGCAGGTGAAACCTGTGATGCCATTGAAAAAACAGCCAGCGATTTGGATAATTCTGTCTTATCACGGAAAGTGTCACTGAGTATCGCTCTGCTAATAACAGGACATCCACCTGCGCCAATACCGGTCAGAAGCCGGAATAGCGACAGTGTGTGAAATGATTCAGCTGTAGAAGTCAGATAGTTACCGACAGCGGAAAATAATAAGGAAAACAAAATGACAGGTATACGCCCGTGTTTATCAGAAAGTGGGCCATAAAAAAGCTGAGAGACAGCAAAACCCAAGAGATAATAAACCACAAGGCTTTGTGCCTGATTGTCAGTAATTGATAATGCGGTTTTTATTATAGGTAGCGCAGGGTTATAGAGGTCTATAGAAAATAATCCTAATACCAGTATAACGCACGAGTTGATGATAATGAGTTTTGATTTCATGCTCTTTTACCTTTCATACGAGTAGGAGTTTTCTTATACGTTTGTTGTATTCTCTGTTTGGTGTCGCATGCTGGTTATCGCATTTAATCTCAATCAAGAACGGATTGTTCTGTTGCATTATGTCAGCAATATATTTCTGTAATTCATCAGGAGAATGCACACATAGAGAATCGATCCTTAATCCTTTAGCTAATTGACACCAATCATAATCAGGGATTTGTGTCAGATCTGTCCTGTTATCTTTATTATTAAAGTAGCTTGCTGCATAAGATGCATTATTAAAGACAATAAAAAGTATATTACGCTGATATTTTGATGCAGTAGCTAACTCCATTCCCTGCATCAGCATGCAACCATCACCCGTTATGACCATGCATTTTCTGTCAGGGGCTGCAAAACTGGCTCCTATACCAGCCGGGATGCTCCAGCCCATAGGACCAAGTGTGGTTGCTGATATATACGCTTCAGGTCTGTGAGCGATCCAATAATGACCAAAGAATGATCGGTGCGCACCGGAATCAACACTGACTACTCCGTTTTTCGGAAAATGTTCCTGAAGGATACTGACATAAGAAGCAGGGTGTCTGGCGTGATTACCCGTTGCGCTGAAATCAATCGGGAAATACCTAGGAACTGTGCTGAGATGCTGTACCCATTTCTCCCGTTCCGGTCGTCCTTCAATGAGGAGCTTATGGTGATACTCATCGAAAGCCTGCAAAAATGCGCTGCTGTTTGCAGTGATCCCACAAGTGATATCAAGGTATTTGCCAAGATATTCCGGATTAGTATCGACCTGGATAGTTCCGCCAGGAAGCTGCAAGTCTGGAGACCATAGCATGGTGCTCCATTGGGTGGTGTCCATCCCCAGCAGAATAATACCTTCCAACTCCGGGTCCTTAAATGCTTCAATGGCTCTGGGATTACCTGAATAGCCGTAAATACCAAGTGACAGGGGATGATCTTCTGGAAATAGTCCCTTACCACTTAAAGTGGTTACTACAGGGAAATGATATTTTTCTGCAAATGCCAGTAATGTATCAGCAGTTTCAGGGGTTTTACTACGCAACCCCGCAAGAATGATGCACCTACGAGCTTTGACTGTGAAGGTTCTGAATTCAGGCGAACTGATTTTCTTTATATCCACTGGGCGATTCTGCCAGGAATCCATGACATTTGAACTGATGTCGGAACGGTTTTCATCATATTCATTTAATACTTCTTTGCTTACACCCAAATAAGCAGGGCCTTTTTCAACACCTTTCATTGCCCGGAGTGATTCTCTCAGAAAGCGACTGAGAGGTTGACCCGCCTTAACTTCAAATGCTGCACGGGTAACCGGAGAGAAAATATCACGCTGATTAATTCCCGATTGGGTACTGTCCTGTAACACATTGTGCATTTCCATTGAGGAAGATATTTGACCAGCCAGAAGTAAAACAGGAAAGTTGTCAGTGTAAGCGGAGGCGATACCTGTCAGAGTATTTGTAACACCTGGGCCACCAATAACCAGACATACACCAAATGTGTCAGAAACACGGGCATATCCCTCAGCCATATAAGCAGCGCCTGTCTCGCAGGCTGTCACTACCGGAACAGGAAAAATGTCCAATACTGAGTCATTATCTTTTGGATAACATTTCATGAAAGCATTGATGAGCTTACCAGGTATCATGAAGAGATGAGAAGCATCCAATTGGCGCAGTTGCCTTAATATATAAGACGCCCCATTTTCCTTATATTCATAATCTGAAGTTGCCATGGCTCATAACCCTATGAATTGTATATTCTGTTGTTTCATTATGTTCAATGAATCCGGCTGAAATGAATTCGGATACAGGACATTGGGCATATCTGCAAAATATGATCTTGGGCTTTTGGGCAGATAATCTGAAACATGCATACTGCGTTGCGCACGATCCCTGAGATATTGTAGGTATGGCTCATTATGCCGTTCTGAAGCAGACACAGTCCACTGTAAAGCCAGTTTGGTGTTGTCAGGTGCTTTATCGGGATAACTGCTCTTGTGAGTTATTCTGTTATCCCAAAGAATAAGATCACCAGCCTTACTCATGATAATTTTCTCGTATGCTTGTGGGGTATCCAGCATGCTTTTTACAGTCGTTTGATCTAATCGATGAGAGAAGGGGATCAGTGTTATCCCTCCACCATGTTCAGGGTCATTGTCCTGCAAATAGATAGCGCATTGCATAAACTGTAATGGAGCTTCAGGATTTATTACTTCATCGGGTAAAAAATATGCATCATTATGCCAGGGAATATAAACACTTTCTCGAATAGTAAAATTAGGAAATAAAGAGAAATTCCTACCAAAAATTTCTTTGATAGCTGTGACTACTTTATCTTTCAAAATCACATGAAATACATCAGGATATTTTAATATATCTGTTGGGAGAAGTGTGGAAAGATTACTTTTTTTGGCGGTTTTTTTATAAAACGCTCTAACCATGTTAATTTCTTCTTTATTTATTCCCTCTGGAATGACAACATAACCTTGTTCTTTTATTTGCTTGATATTATTCATATTGGTAGTCTCTTGAAAATTAATAATTAGTTTCCTATATATAGGTATATCGAAAATATCATTCGACTTTTCCATATTGGGGAGTGACTTCTTGGAATGTGATCCCCAATTGCTCAAATTCTTTAAAAAAATCAGGAAATGAACAATGAACATCTTTATAACCATCAATATAATTAGCTTGATGGCAACGTAATGATGCTATAAACAAAGACATAAAAATACGATGATCCCCCCAGCTGGAAAGTATGCAATTTCCAGAGTAGGATGGAGCGCCATGAATTTCGAAACCATCATAAACATCATTGATAAACAGGGGGCGAATATTGACGCCCAGTTTTAGCAATTCGTTGATCATTGCTTTGATCCTTGGAGATTTATGAAGACGGGTAATAGAGCCTCCAGTAACTCTGAAACAACCATCCACATAAATTCCCAGAGCAGCTAGAGTCGGTACAATGTTAGGGCAGTCGCTGACATTAAATTCATAATTCCCAGTCAGTTGGCCTTTTTTATTAATCAGGCGAGTTTCGTTTTGTTGATCATTGCGAATAACATCCAACCCCATTTTCTCAACAAATGTCAGAATAGCCTGTTCTCCCTGTAAACTCTTACTATTGATATTCCTGAGTGTTAGGTCACATGGAAACAGAGTTGCCACAGCGACAAGATAGGAACATGAAGTGTAATCGCCTGTTATTGTATATTCGGCAGGATTATACTTACCCGGAAGTACTGTAATTTGGGTGAAATTTTCATTATGTTGAAATTGGATGCCTGCTATTGTCAGAACTTCTAATGTCTGTCGAATATATGATAACGATAGAATTTCCCCTTTGATTTTAATCGTGGTACTTTTCTGAGCAAGTGGAGCTGTAAGCAGGATTGCTGTAATAAACTGGGAACTGATGTTTCCTTCGATTTTACATTCTCCGCCAATATATCCTCCCCAGTTGACAAAGGGGGCTTTTCCGTTCATATGAACACTAGAAATGTTTCCCCCCAATTCAATAAGAGCATTCAGCAAAGGCTCCATGACACGGGTTCTGAGAATGGCGTCACCAGATATCACCGCTGGCGTTTCGCTGTGACAGGTTAGGGCAGTCATTACACGGAAGACTAACCCGGAACCAAGAGCATCAATGACTTCTTTATCAGGACTAATTTTCCCGCCAGTACCATAAATAATTAGCCGTCCAGACTCCTCAATAATTCGGGCCCCAATACTACGGCACGCTTCCTTCATTGTGCTGGTTTCCAGACAGCGTAAGTCGTTATTTATAATTGACTTACCATTAGCCAGACTGGCGGCCAGAATAGCTCGTTGGGTTTCTGGTTTCGATGACGGTATATAGGCGGAATGACGAATATAATTAGATGGATTAACAACTAGATACTTTATTGATGACATAATGTTTATTTTCCTTTCTTAATATAACATTACAGATAAGTGAAATGATTTTATATTCAGTAACTTTACGGTGTGCTTCTGTATTATATATCATGGGGATTTCGTATTTATGAAAACTAATATTCGATGCATTCTTATGTTTTGATAATATCAATGCTATATTATTTATCGTAAATTTCCTGATTATTATATAGTTTTATAGGATATATGGTTCTTTATTAGAATGAAAATAAATTTACATCAGATAATCTTATGTAAAAATTACCTTCTCCCTTATCATATAAATCTGCAGTATTGTACTTAACAGCGATTCAATGTACTGTATACATTATTTTTTTAATCACATTAATTCAAATATATTTTATTTATCAGTCTATAACT
>NZ_LFCV01000144.1 GCF_001037465.1 Xenorhabdus khoisanae | reverse complement strand
ATATTGTTGATTGACGTTTAAAATCCACTGAACTGACGGATTTTTTCCCTTGAATTAGATATTTTGCCATAAAAGCCAATAAATATTTTTTACTGATTATATCATTAGGTAAATATGGGGTTTCAGGTTCAAAAGCATAAATAACCAACTTGTTATTCTCATTTAAGCCATAAACTCTTAAATACAGAATATCATAGAGATGAATAGCATTTACTTGAGAATAACGCGCAACATACATTTTTCCCTTACGCCAAGTATAAAAAAGTTGTTTTTTCCGATCAATAACAAGTGGAGCTATTTTATGTATTAAAAATAATAAACCTAGATGAATTAAAATGATTGTAACAAAAAATAGAAAAAAACCACCATCTAGTAATAAATCCTTTTGAGCAGTAGATTTGCTATAAAAACCATTATCCGTATAACGAATATGAAAATATTGAGAAAATGAAATGCTCTTTGCATTAGCAATATATTCATATTTCTTAACATAATCTGGGATGTTAGGATTTAAGTAAAATTTCTCACCGTAATCTCTTTTAGCATAACTTAAACCTCTTAAATAAAAAGCCTCATTAACTTTCCATTCCGTAATATAATTATCAACAAAAAAACAGAAAACTAATAAAAAACTAGCAAAAGAAGAGAGAAAAACTTTTTCACGAAAACCACCTCTACTATATCGTATTTCACATTTTTTATCATCAATTAAGTCAATAAAACCCTCTGTTTTTATTTGTTCTTTATCCAGCATCCCAATATCTTCATCCAGGAAAGGATCGCAAGCAGTTGATAGCTGGCTAATTCTGGCATCATTATTTACTTTGACGTCTGTCTTTTTGGTTAGCCACTTTTTTATTGATCTTATCATTCAACATACCTTCTCATCAAAATATCCATAAATCGCATTTTCGACTGTTAGCTCTTCTCCCCACTGATAACGCAAGGGTGATATATCATCTTCTTTTGGCATATAATACCAAAAAATCGTGAGATATTGAGCATATTCTTCTTCTATTTCCAATGTCAGAGTGAGCATGCCATTTTCATCAATAGGATTTTCATTTTTATAAATTACTTCAGCGAGGGATTGCTCCATTAATTCATCAAATCTCCGCTTAGCGTTAGCGTAATGACGCTCATTTATATAAATGGTGTGATCACTTCTGGAAGTAACAGTAGATGATGGTAATACATGATAAACTAACTCTGATCTTTCCCATTGAAAATTTGGCAACATAAAACGATAAACCATATTTCCTTTTTTATCACTTTCTTTTTTTAATATTGGCCTGGTAAAAAAATTCAAAAACTCTTGATGTTCTACCTTAAATGCATTAATGATTTCATCATTCATTTGGTAAACTTCTTTGAACTGATCTGCTATATCATTAGGTCTTTTTAAGCCCATTTTCAAAAAAGAATACTTTTCGCCACTTCCCCAAAAGCAATTCATTAATAAATATTCCAATTGACTTTTTCCAAAGAAAAATAAATAGACAATGCTTGCTAACATACCTAGAATTCCTACCCATATCATACTGGTAAAGAATGCCCCTGCTCCGGCTGCTCCAGCACCTGTGCCCAAAAGTGATGGCCCCAAAAATCCAGCGGTAATCATTAACGTACCGGTACCAATAGCAACATGTGCATACGCTTCCTTATGACTACCTAAAGCGCTAGCATGATAAGCATCATAATAAGAAAGTGCTCCGCTTAAAATCCCAGATATCCCAACCGTTCCCTTTGCCACCAGTTTTATATAGGTACTATTTAACATAAGCCTGCGTGATGCAGCACCTAATAGTGCTTCTGCTGCAGGATGATTTATTCTTCTCGCCAGTGCTTCTGCTTTTGCAAGCCCTTTCCCGAAAAGCTCAGAAGAATTGCGTGCTGCAGCTGCCATACCAAGTGTCGTATTCAGGTAAGTAAAAGCTAAATACACAATTTTTCGATTCGCGTTCAGTGGATTATTTCTATCAAAGCCAGACTGCGACAATAAGGTATAGAATGTATAACTTTTCATAATAAGATCAAATCCAGTTAGGCTGCAATCCAGTACAATACTAAGAGACTTATCATAATGTTGCATAAACTTAATATTAAATTCTGGGCTGTTAATTTTAATGGTAGGTATTTTTAGTTTCAAATCTCCCGTATAATTTTTAATCCTATTTGACCAATTAAATACTATCTTTCCTCCCTTTTTTTGAGTGTTGACTTTGATTTTTTTTACCCATTCTTTCGCTTTCCCTATCAGACCCTGTTGTTTATATTTTTCCAGATCATTGATTAATTTTGCCACTTCTTTTTCTGTCAATAAAACAGACCCTTTATATTCTTCTACTCCTAATACGCTAAACATTTTATTGGTAAAAGTCTGGTTTACTTTTTCAATACTTTTTGCATATAAGCTGACAGAACCTTGAGCTATTTTTTCGGCTACCAATGCAAGAAACTTCCCTAGTACTTCACCTGTCGCACTAAAAACTTTATCTATTCCTTTTGTTATATATTTTGCCATCAATGGTTTTTTAGCACCATCATGTCCTAGTGTATTGACGATCCCATTGTTAATAACAAACCATGCACCACCTTCATCTAATGCAGGCTTACCGCCAATAATATGTTCTAATGTCGACGTTCCCTCTGCTGTTCTCTGTAATGGCTGCATTAATTCTGCAATAAGATCACAATATATTTCAAACTCTTGACCATCTTCTTCTGTCAGGTCACTTTTTTTATCACTTAACGAAAAAAAGTACTTGAGATAATGTGATAATCCACCTAATTTACCCGCAATATTCGGACTTTCAAAAAATTCTTTGTATATTTCAAGAACTTTTTCCTGCCTTTTTTTTACATCTACAATGGGATCGGTAAGTTTAGGCCACCAGGTTTTCCAATTTTCCTGATGTATATGTTCTTTAAAATATTCTTTAATATTTTCATCTTTTGATGCAGCAATTATCTCGACAAACTGCCCTATCGTAAGAGGATAAATATTTGTTGCAGAATAACTTAGCTGCCAAAGGTTAAGTAACTCATAAGCCATCAAAATATCACGCTGATATCCCACAGGATCATGCAATACCACAATCTTCGCTTTATCTTTGTAATAAGGGCAGATAAGACTGTCTATATAACGCATTTCCATATCTGCATTCATGAGAAAACTGCCTTCAGTCGTGATATCCCCCAAATCAGCAGATTGTAAAAGCGGATCGGATAATTGATTTTTGTATACCTGAAATTGTTTTTCAGGATCTTTGAAATCTTCCACTAATCCGTCGAAATGTTCTTGTCTGGCATCAATGGCATAATCTGATACCTCACTATCTAAATCCACAAATTGCATCGCACTCTTGCGGAAGTTTTTATCGTTATCCATCTTATTCAGGATAGATTTAGCCAGCTTGACTTCACTGTAAGCAATGCTGATTCGGGTCACATCTTTATCAATTGCCAGAAAAGGATAGCCTAATCCCGCTGTACCGCTGGCAGGGTGGATTTCTTCCCACGATGAGCTTCCGGCTTTTTGCTCATATTTGGTGTATTTTGTGACCATTCCCCTTTTGCCCTCTAATGTGACAATTTCAGGGCTGAATTTGAAAATCAATAACTTGCCATCCTGTTGGGAGCCCCTGGTTTTAATCGGCCCTTCTTCTTTGACATAGATCCAACCCGGTCTTGGCATTCGAATGCTATAGCCCCCCAAAACGCTTGCATTTAATGAATTATCATAAGGATCAATAAAAGTTCTTATTGGTGGCGGTAATTGAGCATTTACCCATTTGTCACCAAAAAAATTCATATAAGCATATCTGACAGGATAAACAGGCCGGATATTGGCGTCACATGGCCTGACAACGGTATCCATATCCAACTCATGAGGTATGCGTGCATTCGCCTCATCGACAATTTTTTCAAATATTTTTTCCGCTTTTTTCGCGGCTGTCTCAAGGGCGTCATTCGCGCTCGTCAATATCGATTTTTCCATTTCTCTTATTTCCTTATGTTAACTTAATGCCCGGTTTTTAAAACAATACTCATAACAAGCCAGCGCCCGCACCTCTTGCGCCTGTGCTTGTGTACAGGCATGCTGCCATGCACTCTGCCAGAGCTCTTCGTTATCCCGCGCCAGACTTCTGCCCGCTACCAGATACAGAATGGAACGCTGATGGGCGAAACCCGCCAGACAAGCAAAATTGGCCTGTTGCACCACAAAGACTGGCAGTTGCTTCTTCTGTTCTGGCGACAGTTCAGGTTGGGTTTCTGCAATAAATTTCACTATCTGAGCCACTGCCCGCTCTTGGGTTTGCCCCGCCAATAGGTTCATCAGATAGGAGTTGATTGTCACGGGTGCCGTTTTCTCCTGATCCAATGTGTTTTCAGCCAAAGAAAGGGCGTAGTACTGCGTCGTCTGGCTATCGAAATAACCGATGCGCGTTATCGGGCGCATAAAGTGCATCAGTTGTTCATCCGGCAGGCTTTTCAGTAGCGGGATCAAGCCTTGCGGTACATAGAAGCGGTAAAACACCCATGATTGTTGTTGTTCATTTCTCAGGTAGGTGAATTTACGCAGGTGATTACGGATTACGGGGAATGGCTGGTCACTGTCGATAAAAATTCCCGGTTCCGGGGTTATCGGCTGTGTGATCTTTTGCTGAAAAGCAGAGTGAATCGTGGTGTCATCGGTTAATTCCACCAGATAAGGGGCGCTGTCTTCGAGCGTGATTTGGGTTTCTCCCTGAAACAGGCTTTCCCATCGCAGGTTGGAAACCATCAGGTCAGGCACGATAAAACTGCCCATGACCCGACGGTAAACCGTGGCATCAATCACCATATAGCGGTATTGCCCGCTCTCTCTGGCAGGCATGGTTTCCGTCACGGAGAACTGCAATACGCCACGCTCGGCAGGCAAGAGGGTGTTGATATTGTGTTCGTTCAGCGGGATCACCCGTGCATTCCGCTCCACCCCCTGCCGGAACTGCCGCAATAGCGGCAATTCGACACAAGAGCTGGTGGCAAGGTATTCAGGCAACGGCTGAATATTTTGGTATTGCTCCGGTGAATGTCCCGCCTGTAGGACATATTCCACCAGCGCCGACAGAGCCTGTGGTCTGCTCGTTGCATGGACAATCGCCCGGGCAGAGTAGTGTTCACCTTGTTGCGTGGCATAGGAATAATCCACCACCCAATGTTCGGTATAATCGGGTATCCAGGACATTATTCTGATGACTCCCGCTGCTTACGGGCTTTTTCCCGGCAATCCTCAGCCATTGCCAACCCTTCATTGGCTGATCCGCTGAGTGATGGCACCGTGCCCGGGCTGCCCCCTGTGACCGAAACATCCCCTTGCAGGGTGATTTTGCCGGTGATTGTCACCCCTGAACCATCCAGCATAATCGACCCCGCCTTGCCTTTGATCAGCACGGATTCGCTGGCCTGTAGGGTATGGACTTTCGTCAGGGTTTGGATGTTATTCACGACGTTTAGCGTATAGTTGTTATTTACCTTAGCGGTTTTATCTCGACCAACTTCCTGTAAATGATCAGCAAAGATATTTTCCTGCCAGTTGTTGTTAATGCGGGTTTTGCGATCTTTGGTGATGGTTTCAAACTGGTTCAGGTCAATCTGGATGTGCTGTTCATGCATGATCCGGATGAATTCATCGTTGCCGATTTCATGTTTGCGGTTGTTCAGTACATGGTGGCTTTCATCATGACCAACGCGTTGGGTTTTATCGTGGTTTATCTGGATAAGCTGGTCTTTCTGGGCATGGATATAAATTTCCTCGCTGCCTTTCGCGTCTTCAAAACGCAGTTCGTTAAAACCTTCGCCTTTGTGGGTGTGGGTCTTGAAGGTAGTACGCGTTTTTTCCGCCGGCAGATCCAGCGGTGGGCGGTTGCGCCCGTTGTAGGTACAGCCTGTGACGATTGGGCGATCAATATCCCCGTTCAGATAGGAAACAATCACTTCCTGACCAATGCGCGGAATTGCCATAAAACCATAGCCATCACCATTCCATCCCTGCGCTACACGCACCCAGCAGGAAGCACGGTCATCTGCTTCATCGTAACGGTTCCAATGGAAATGAACTTTGATAGCGCCATGTTTATCAACGTAGATCTCTTCACCTTCCGGCCCCACGACGGTTGCCACTTCATCTCCATCTGCCAGCGGTTTATATCGGAAAGGCGGACGCCAATCCTGCCTGCCCGGAATAAAAGTAACGTGATTGGTTAAGGTTGTTCCTTCACCCGCATCTCTGGAGGCTTGTGGTTGATGCCCCTGATGCGTGACAGTAACCACCTGCCAGCGATCATTCATCGTTGCAATCGGGTGGGATTGCAGAACGAAGATCCGTCCCGGTCTTAATTTAATACAGTTGGTACTCGCTTTGCCGACTTTACTCTGGTTCTGCAACTGCTCCAAACGCAGTTGGGTGAAAGGGCGACCTTCTGCATCCATCTGAAAACGGCCATAGCTCTCAAATACAGAATGGTTCCCGCCATCATCTGACGCAGCCAGATGTTGCAGAGGGTAGGAAGGCCGAAGGAAATTATTATCTTTATGGATCGTTTCATCCGGGCACAGATATTCGCCGTAATTCCACTGCCATGCTGTCGAGTCACTGTTATCCGTGTTTGCTTGTACGTTGTAGGTCAACGTCAATGCCGCCAACATGCCGAGGTGGGAATTGCTGTAAAACAGTTTGTCCTCTTCAAACCAGAACATGATGCCTTCTTCCGCCGCCAGCCGGCACCAGAATTCATAAGCGGATTCGCGTTTCTGGGTGGTATATTCCCGTATCGAATGCTGCTGGTGATCTTTGTAGAACTTGTTGTCTGCCCTGATGCGATTTTCTTTCAATAACTGATTAAGAATATCCGGCACGGATTGATGGTGGAAAATCCGGCTATCCTGATTGAGCGTCATCAGCCACATTTCAGGGCGAATAATAAAGGTGTAATAGGTTTGTCGGCCATCGGTGTTGCCTTGCTCGGCTCCGGCCACAACACCATTAACGGTTCGCTCAATGACGCCATCCCTAATCACCGTCAGAGAAGCACTGGAACCCAATTGTTCATTGAGTGCCACGTTGTCAAAGGAACTGACGACTGTCATAGAAAGGTGAAACAGTTGTGATAACCCCTCCTGTAAGCTGAAATTCACTACCTGAAACGTTGTCTGCGGCAGGGCACCTACCTGACACGTAAAAACTAATCCATCCATTGTAGAAACTCCTTACATAATTGAGCGATAACCTTGAATCATTGAAGGTGACAGATACCATTCCGTCCCTGTGGGTTGGTTGAGCACGCGCATTCGCAGCCATGTCCCTTGGGAGAGGCAGAACGGGAAGAATTGGTATAGTGAATTGGCGAATCGATACATTTCGCCAGCATCGGTATAAGCGGTTTCATCCAGCATCAGGGTAACCAGCAGGCAACGAACGGGTCTGTCCCGGATCATCCTGTCACCCCATTTTGCTTTTATATTGGCAATCCCGCCGATCATGCGCCGGATATTCCGGCTGGACGTGCGATCAGTATCTGCATACAGATCAAAATCCTGTAGTAGTTGTTTGACTGATGCGCTCATCTCCAATAAATGACTGCCGACAGAATAATGCGACAACAAATCCCAGTGACGATGACTATCAACAATCGGAGGATAAGTTTGTGAAGTGGGAGTGATATTTTTTAATTGAAAAACTTCGGGAACATTTTCTCCCGTCTGGCAGATCTCGCCCAGTACAAGAGGTGCCTGATATTGTTCGAAACCATAAAAATGGCAGATGAACTCGCGCTCAGGTGGTTTACGCATCAACTCCGCTTTACTGCCATAGAAAATCAGCTCGTACTGTATTCTGCCCAGCGCATCTTTACTGACTTCAAGCGCATAGAACCAAGCTTTGTCGTACTCTGGGTGATAACGTTCCATACCTGTCAGGAGGCTGACCGGATAAAACCGATATTCATCCCCGCGTCTTTCCTCTTCTGTGTTTGGCTCATTTTTTAGTTCAATACCTGCAATATGCAGAACACCCTGAGTCGGCATTAAGGGTAAATGATAGCGAGCTGTTTCCGGGGTAAAGGGAAGAGTTACCTGACTGTTACGCGCCATATTAACCACAGGTGCGCAATGAAGCTGGAATGCAGACTTTATTTGAGCTGCTGACAACGGCAATACGGTATTCAAAGTCAGGACGACACTGAATTCACGATGTTCTGCTAGTTTTAATCGCTTTGCCATTGTCGGCAGAGGTAAATTCAGAAATTGGTTAACATGTGGCAGATAAAGGGACTCAATCAACAGTTGTGGTGCCCAGTTATCTCCTGTAGCAGATGACAGAACCAATCGGGAAGCACCTGAGCGTGGTTCAAACCGATCTCCGTGCGCTTTATACACCTGCCCATCGTGATGCAGTTCAGCACCCTCATAATATTGAGTCAGCCCCAGCATCAGAGCATCAGCAACTTGCTCATCACTACTCAGGAACAAATTAATCGGCTGGGTCAGCCACTCCTCTTCCTTACCAATATAACGAAATTTTAAGGTGATTTTAGTTGTCTGTACTTGATGAGTTATGTCACGTGACACTAATATCAAAGGCTCAATAGGGCATTCCCGGCAAGTGACAAATGGCTGTCGATGATGAGTATGAACTTCTGTTCCTGCCGGAATGGAAAAAGCAAAATCCCCCTGTGCGCCACTGTCAAACTGAATGATGCTGGTCGCAGGAATACCTTTGATCGGCTGTGCCCGTAATTTTTGCAGTAACGGCTGAGTCAACTCAGGGAAGGCATCACCTACCTTCTGACTCAAACGGGCCATTAAAGCAGCAAAACCCTCATTAACCCTTTCAGCATCAGGATCCCTGCCACTAAGTACATCTTCAAGATGTGGTTTCTCTTCACGCGCAGATTTTGCAAGTTGCCTTAAGTAATCAAGTTCCCACTGATAATAATATTCAAACGATTTCACAACTGACTCCTGTTCCTTAAAGCGGCATGTTGTGAGAATGACCACTTTGCATTTATACCCGTCCTTCAAGTTGCAGCGTTGTTGGCACTCTGGAATACATAGGGTATATGTTTAGTTTATTAATTTCAGGTAAGTGCAAAATCTTTACCAATTCTTATGAATTAAAAATAGCCGCTTAATATATACACTGTCAGTTGTATGTCAAAACAAAAAATAGCGAACATATTGTTCCTTTATTCCCATTTCTTCATCGCAAAAACTTACGGAAAGCGCGGATCTTCTGGTAAACCGCGCCGCTGCCACTGAGCAGCCAGACCCGACGCGTGGCCTTCTCGCCGTTACGTTGATGGGTGGTTTCATCAATATAGATAACCGCCGATTGTTTCAGGTGTGCGCTGATGGCCTGATGTAACTATGAAGACATCTTCATTACAGTTGAAAAATGAAAACAGAGGGTGTATCACTATTATGGAAAGCTATTAAATTCACCCGATCCTATAAATATTCCTAATAACTGGAAAATCTCTTTTCCTTTCTGATTTGCAATTCTTTTGGCTAGTGTCTTAACTTAGGGCATAGAAACGTAACTTGACTCTTAAACAAATAATCTAATCAGATTCGGAGGTTGTATATGGGTATCCTGTCATGGATTATCTTTGGCTTAATTGCCGGGATCCTTGCTAAGTGGATTATGCCGGGAAATAACAACAGCGGCATTATTATGACAGTGATTCTGGGCGTTGTGGGCGCTGTTGTGGGAGGGTATATCAGCACATTCTTTGGAATGGGAAAAGTTGATGGTTTTA
Organism: Xenorhabdus khoisanae; assembly: GCF_001037465.1. GTDB lineage: Bacteria > Pseudomonadota > Gammaproteobacteria > Enterobacterales > Enterobacteriaceae > Xenorhabdus > Xenorhabdus khoisanae. Next base: position 4,739 of record NZ_LFCV01000144.1, on the reverse strand, counting down.
ATTTGGGCAGCTTCTCTATTGCCGTTATCGGCGCGATGCTTGTCCTATTTGTATACCATAAAATTTCTAATCAGTAATTTTATAGACTTATCTTAAGGCTCACAATTCATATGATAAATAACAAGAAAGGGCATGTTATTTCGATGCCCTTTACTATCGTTATTTTTCTAATGGAAGTGAATCATCAGCTCCCCATTCAGCCCAAGAACCATCGTATAATCCAACTTCTTTGTGACCAATCATATCAAGCCCCAATACTAAGACGGCGGCTGTCATTCCAGAGCCGCAGCTAGTAATAATCGGCTGGTTTAAATCAACGCCTTGTTTGTGGAAAATTGCCGCAATTTCTTCTACGGGTTTATAACTTCCATGATCAATCAATGCTGTCCACGGAACATTTTTAGCACCGGGGATATGGCCCATTCTTAAGCCGGGACGAGGCTCTGGCACTTTTGCCTGAAAACGGTCTTCCGCTCTGGCATCAATAAACTGTATCGGTTCATTCTTATGCAGGATATTCAGGATCTGCGCCTGAGAACAAATTTTTTCGGGGGTAAACTGAACATTAAACACGTCGGGCGAATGAACAACTTCTCCTGATTCGGTTGGATAACCCGCCTGTTGCCAGCCTTGTAACCCGCCTTCCAGAATGCGGATATGGCGGGCACCAAAAATTTTGAATGTCCACCATGCTCGTGGAGCAGAGAACATATTTCCCTGATCGTAAATGACCACCAGATGGTTTTCACTGATGCCCATTTTACTAACCGCCTGACTGAAAGTTTCTGGTTCTGGCAGCATGTGAGGCAGGTTGGTCTGTAGATTGGCAACTTTATCAAGGTCAAAGAACTGAGCGCCGGGAATATGCTTATCTAACCAGAGTTGATGATAATCGATGGATTGAGTAGGCATCGGGGCGCTGGCATCAACGATAACGATATTCTCATCATGGAGATGCTCGTTTAGCCATTGTGGACTGACAAAATATTCATTTTTCATGAGCTTCCTCATCTGGTGTCGTCATACTGGATATTACAACCTGATATGTTGTCGAAAATGGATGCTGTAATATCAGGTATTGCGATAAAAGCTAATTTATTTATTGTTGCTCTACTGGGGCGTTTTCCTGCTGAGTCTGTTGTGGTTCTTCTGCTGGTGTTGTGGAGCGGGTGTACATATTCAACCCTGCCAGAAAGACGCCACCAATTGAGCCGATAGAAAATAGTATGATGATAATGAGCAGGATTTTTTTCATCTCTGTATCCAATAAGGTTTTTAATAAAGCGTTATAACAGCCATAAACATGCCAAAAGATAGAAAGCCAAAAGTATATCGGCTTCTATACTTCAGACAAGCAATAACCATTTTTATCGTATTGACAGTAAAACAGCCAGAACGCTGGGAACAACTTCCCAGTCATGAGTATATAAAGCTGATTTGATACTCACTCTATGGGAGAATAGCCCTCCAATTTTTAAGCAGTAAAACTTATGGCACTTTCCAGTTCAATAAAAAATCAAATTAGCCAATGGTATAAGGCATTATCCATCCATATTGATGGTTTCATCCCACGTGCACCTCAGCGTCAAATGATTGCAGAAGTTGCAAAAACACTGGCGGATGAAGAAGGGCGGCATTTGGTAATAGAAGCGCCTACGGGAGTAGGGAAAACTTTATCGTACCTGATTCCGGGGATTGCCGTCAGCCGGGCAGAGCAGAAACCATTGGTGGTGAGTACGGCCAATGTTGCCTTGCAAGATCAAATCTACAGCAAAGACCTGCCGTTGCTACGCAAGATTATTCCTGATCTGAAATTCACGGGCGCTTTCGGCCGTGCACGTTATGTCTGCCCACGTAATCTGGAGGCGATTTGTGCCGCAGAGGGAGAACAGATTGATCTGATGTTTCTGGTCGAAGAGAAAACGGAAATCGCCAATAGTGAAGAGCGTGAGTTATGTCGTCGGTTGCGTAATGATTACTCAACTTTTGTCTGGGATGGCCTGCGTGATCACCATAAACTGGCGTTATCGGATTCCCTGTGGGCAAAAGTCAGTACGGATAAGATGAACTGTCTGGCACGAAATTGTCAGTTTTATCATCGTTGTCCCTTTTTTCTTGCCCGTCGGGAGATTGACGATGCGGATGTTGTCGTTGCCAATCACGCTTTGGTTATGGCTGCGCTGGAAAGTGAATCCGTTTTACCGGAAGCAAAAAATCTGCTGTTGGTATTGGATGAAGGGCATCATATCCCTGATGTCGCAAGGGATTCGCTGGAAGTTGAAGGGGAAATTACGTTATTCCAGCTTAATGGGCAGTTAGATTTATTTATCCGTCATGTGGAGCAGTATCTGATTCAATTCCGTCCAACCAAACCGCCTGCGTTGGCAAATGTCACACGATTGCAGACTCACTGTGAAGCAATCCGTGAACATTTTAAGGAGTTGGCAATGATAACACAGGCTCTATTGCCTGAACGCGGTGAAGCGGACGAATATTTATTCGAACTGGGAAAATTACCGGATAGTTTGCTGTTGTGTTGTCAGCAGTTATTTAAGCTCACCGATGGATTACGTGGTTTAGCAGAAGCGATTTTAAATGACCTGAACGATCAAACGGCTAAACAGGATATTGTCCGGCTGCATCGTGCCATCCTACAAACCAGCCGGACATTGGGCTATTTTGAGAATATGGCTAAATTGTGGCGTTTGGCCTCGCAGGAAGAATCTTCCCATGCGCCGATATCAAAATGGTTAACACGCCGCTATGAGAAAAACCAATCACACCTCTATTTTCACTGTGCAGGCATTCGGGTCAGCGAACAGCTCACTCAGCTCCTATGGCGTAATATTCCCCATGTTGTGGTGACATCGGCGACATTGCGTTCACTGAATAGTTTTTCTCGTATTCAGGAACTGACTGGCTTACATGAAAACTATGATGATCGTTTTATCACTCTGTCATCGCCTTTTGAGCATGTACGGCAGGGGCGCCTGATTATTCCCCAAATGACACAAGAACCGACAATTCAGAATGAGATGCAGCATCTTGAGGAAATGGCGCGTTATTTCCGTTCGCAGGTGATAGACGGGAAACATCGGGGAATGCTGATATTATTTAGCAGCCAGCGTGCAATGGAAGGTTTCCTCACTTTTGTGACAGATTTGCGGTTGATGTTATTGGTACAGGGTGATCAGCCCCGTTATCGGTTGGTAGAAACGCATTGCAAGCGGATTGATGAAGGGCAAGCAAGCGTTCTGATTGGATTGCAGTCATTTGCAGAAGGGCTGGATTTAAAAGGTGATTATCTTTCTCAGGTACATATTCATAAAATTGCATTCCCGCCTGTAACCAATCCGGTCATTATCACCGAAAGCGAATGGTTGAAATCGTTGAAACGTTATCCCTTTGAAGTACAAAGCCTGCCAAGTGCTTCCTTCAATTTGATTCAACAAGTGGGAAGGTTAATTCGTAGCCATGAGTGTTATGGCGATGTGGTGATTTATGACAATCGTTTATTGACCAAGCGTTATGGGCCACGTTTGTTGAATGCTTTGCCTGTATTTCCTATTGAGCGGCCTGATGTGCCATCGGAACAGGCGTTGGCGCTAATGAAAAAGGATAAATAATGTAAAAGTTAACATTATTTATCCTTTAACCAAAAACAGGTTTGTAACTGTTATTTACCCTACTTTTTTCAGGAAGCAGGTTTTTAATACTAACCCTTTGATTTTATCAGCATTACACTCAATCTCATCTTCGCGATGAGTCAGGCGGATGTTTTTGACCAATGTTCCACGTTTCAGGGTCTTGGAAGTCCCTTTGACTTTCAGATCCTTGATCACCTGAACTGAATCACCGTCATTCAGCAATGCGCCGTTAGAGTCTTTGACTTCGATATCCATTGTATGGCGTCCTCATGTTTATTTTTAAATCAAACCGGGATTATAGAGAGAAAAACGATTTTTTTAAAGGTTAGTGTAATTTTTTAGAATATAACTGCTGTTTTTAAATGTTTTTCTTATCAATTGTATACAAAGATGTAAAAAAGGCCACAAATGTGGCCTTAACATTTTGAAAAATAATATTTTTATTTTATTGCTCAATGTTTGCTTCGATAAACCATAAAAATTTGTCGAGATCACGAGAGGCCGCAGTAAACATATCCGCAGTGTTTTCATCTTCCGCATCAACAATGGCCTGACGTATATCATTGGCGACGATGGAATAACGATCTGCCAGTGCCTTCAGATGATCTTGTACGTCATGAATGCCTGTTGGATAACTTTTCAGCGTTGTACGTTTACTCACTTCCTGAACGGTTCCTAACGCTGTGCCACCTAATTGAACCGCGCGTTCTGCAAATATATCCAGATGCTCAATAATGGCACTGCGAAAACTGTCCAGCATTTCATGAATAGCAATGAAATTCCGGCCACGCATATTCCAGTGGGCTTGTTTAGTCAGCATGGATAGATCGATAAATTGGATCACCATATGATTCAAGGCGGCAATCGATTTCTGTTTAACACCTTCATCAACATTATTGCGGGTATAAAGCAGGCCAGAAGGTTGGGTTTTGACTAATTTTGCTGTACTCATAATAGTGCTCCCTTAATTCCGAATAATGAATTGTCTCATTAGGTGTAATAATTATAGCGGACAATTTTTCGGGAGTCATATTGCTTATCCCTATTGGATTAATAGGTATTGGTATTAATAGCTGTCTCTTATACACATCT
>NZ_LFCV01000143.1 GCF_001037465.1 Xenorhabdus khoisanae | reverse complement strand
TCTAAACCCAGCTCGCGTACCACTTTAAATGGCGAACAGCCATACCCTTGGGACCTACTTCAGCCCCAGGATGTGATGAGCCGACATCGAGGTGCCAAACACCGCCGTCGATATGAACTCTTGGGCGGTATCAGCCTGTTATCCCCGGAGTACCTTTTATCCGTTGAGCGATGGCCCTTCCATACAGAACCACCGGATCACTAAGACCTACTTTCGTACCTGCTCGAGCTGTCACTCTCGCAGTCAAGCTAGCTTATGCCTTTGCACTAACCTCACGATGTCCGACCGTGATTAGCTAACCTTCGTGCTCCTCCGTTACGCTTTGGGAGGAGACCGCCCCAGTCAAACTACCCACCAGACACTGTCCGCAGCCCGGATAACGGGCCGACGTTAGAACATCAAACATTCAAGGGTGGTATTTCAAGGTTGGCTCCATGCAGACTGGCGTCCGCACTTCACAGCCTCCCACCTATCCTACACATCAAGGCTCAAGGTTCAGTGTCAAGCTATAGTAAAGGTTCACGGGGTCTTTCCGTCTTGCCGCGGGTACACTGCATCTTCACAGCGAGTTCAATTTCACTGAGTCTCGGGTGGAGACAGCCTGGCCATCATTACGCCATTCGTGCAGGTCGGAACTTACCCGACAAGGAATTTCGCTACCTTAGGACCGTTATAGTTACGGCCGCCGTTTACTGGGGCTTCGATCAAGAGCGTCGCCTTGCGGCTAACCCCATCAATTAACCTTCCAGCACCGGGCAGGCGTCACACCGTATACGTCCACTTTCGTGTTTGCACAGTGCTGTGTTTTTATTAAACAGTTGCAGCCAGCTGGTATCTGCGACTGGCGTCAGCTCCGGGCGCACGGCCCTTCACCTACTGCCAGCGTGCCTTCTCCCGAAGTTACGGCACCATTTTGCCTAGTTCCTTCACCCGAGTTCTCTCAAGCGCCTGAGTATTCTCTACCTGACCACCTGTGTCGGTTTGGGGTACGATTCAATGTTACCTGGTGCTTAGAGGCTTTTCCTGGAAGCAGGGCATCAACCACTTCAGCACCGTAGTGCCTCGTCATTACGCCTCAGTGTTTCGGTACTCCGGATTTGCCGGGAGTACCCACCTACACGCTTAAACCGGGACGACCGTCGCCCGGCTGGCCTAGCCTTCTCCGTCCCCCCTTCGCAGTAACACCGAGTACAGGAATATTAACCTGTTTCCCATCGACTACGCCTTTCGGCCTCGCCTTAGGGGTCGACTCACCCTGCCCCGATTAACGTTGGACAGGAACCCTTGGTCTTCCGGCGAGCGGGTTTTTCACCCGCTTTATCGTTACTTATGTCAGCATTCGCACTTCTGATACCTCCAGCAGGCCTCACAGCCCACCTTCAACGGCTTACAGAACGCTCCCCTACCCAACAACACATGCGTGTCGCTGCCGCAGCTTCGGTGCATGGTTTAGCCCCGTTACATCTTCCGCGCAGGCCGACTCGACCAGTGAGCTATTACGCTTTCTTTAAATGATGGCTGCTTCTAAGCCAACATCCTGGCTGTCTGAGCCTTCCCACTTCGTTTCCCACTTAACCATGACTTGGGGACCTTAGCTGGCGGTCTGGGTTGTTTCCCTCTTCACGACGGACGTTAGCACCCGCCGTGTGTCTCCCGTGATAACATTCTTCGGTATTCGCAGTTTGCATCGGGTTGGTAAGTCGGGATGACCCCCTAGCCGAAACAGTGCTCTACCCCCGAAGATGACTTCACGAGGCGCTACCTAAATAGCTTTCGGGGAGAACCAGCTATCTCCCGGTTTGATTGGCCTTTCACCCCCAGCCACAAGTCATCCGCTAATTTTTCAACATTAGTCGGTTCGGTCCTCCAGTTAGTGTTACCCAACCTTCAACCTGCCCATGGCTAGATCACCGGGTTTCGGGTCTATACCCTGCAACTTAACGCCCAGTTAAGACTCGGTTTCCCTGCGGCTCCCCTATACGGTTAACCTTGCTACAGAATATAAGTCGCTGACCCATTATACAAAAGGTACGCAGTCACACCCCGAAGGGTGCTCCCACTGCTTGTACGTACACGGTTTCAGGTTCTCTTTCACTCCCCTCGCCGGGGTTCTTTTCGCCTTTCCCTCACGGTACTGGTTCACTATCGGTCAGTCAGGAGTATTTAGCCTTGGAGGATGGTCCCCCCATGTTCAGACAGGATACCACGTGTCCCGCCCTACTCTTCGAGCTCACAATACCAGCGTCTTCAGATACGGGGCTGTCACCCTTTACTGCCGGCCTTTCCAGACCGTTCTCCTGACGCGGATATTGCTGTTGGCTCTGGGCTGCTCCCCGTTCGCTCGCCGCTACTGGGGGAATCTCGGTTGATTTCTTTTCCTCGGGGTACTGAGATGTTTCAGTTCCCCCGGTTCGCTTCCTTACCCTATGAATTCAGGCAAGGATAGTGCAACGCATTGCACTGGGTTTCCCCATTCGGATATCGCCGGCTGATCACGCTTCATATCAGCTCACCGGCGCTTTTCGCAGATTAGCACGTCCTTCATCGCCTCTGACTGCCTAGGCATCCACCGTGTACGCTTATTCGCTTAACCTCACAACCCGAAGGTGTCTTCGGACTGGAGTTTGAGAGACTTCTCAATGCCGTGTATT
>NZ_LFCV01000142.1 GCF_001037465.1 Xenorhabdus khoisanae | reverse complement strand
ACCCTCCTTGAGGGGTACCTGCTTGCACAGTCTCTTGAGCTAGAGATGTGATCAAGAGACAGGCTAATAGCGGGCTTTCTTGATAAACTCATTGCAACTTAGTTCGCAGGAGCTGTCCTTAGAGAGCTTACCTGAAAATAGGTCTAAGCGCTTACAGACTAATTATACGAAACGGACTAAATTGATGCAACTTTTCGACTATGAACAAATTCAGAATGACGGATTCTGGCCTAAAATTCTGGATGTGAAAAATGATAAAAAGGGTAACCCTGTACCTTGGGATCTTCTGATACCAAGGATGCTTCCTTACCATCGCTATAGATCGCCTGATTATTGGAAAAAACGCAAACATCAAGATCAATTATATGGGCGGTTAGAAATGATTGGCTCACTGAGGAATCGTATAGCTCACTTTGAACCAATCTGGAAACAAGGGGATCTATATGAAGAAATTCGTTATCGCCAGAACAAGCAACGGAATTTATTGCAAAAAGCGCCAGTGGATATTATTGACTCTTTATCGAGGTTGAATTTAATCCATGATAACGCACAGGAACTTTTGGGATGGCTGTCTAAATCGAGATTGAAAAGTTACAAAAATAGCTATGTATACGATCAATTAAATTGGCTGCTGAGTAATAACGGTGTTGAAACGTACTTACAACAGCGTACTCTATTAAAAATTTCGAAAACAGAATTCAAAAGAAACTTAACTGGCATCATAAGAAAAAAACAACCTATTGTTTTAATTGACAAAGGAAATGTACTGGGTAGATATTTTCCATCCTATTAATTGTATTAGTCCAGATTAGCGCTGACACTTCAATTTGAAAAGAAGAGTAACATACATCTCCCAATCGAGATGACTTACCGTATGGCGGGAAGGTTTGAGTAAGTCTGTTTTGATAAAAACCCCAAAAAACGCTCGTCTATTTCTCTCCACATATCCGTATCGACAATATCTGGACAGTATGCGTTCACGGTGATACCAGCATCGGCATATTCTTTGGCTGCTGATTGGGCCAGAACGCGTACGGCAAATTTGGTTGCTGAATATATAATCGATGATTTTGTTTAAGTCTTCTGGTTGCACATCAGAGATAGGTTTTACCTGCACAATGCCGGCATTGACACCAAAACTCTCAACTTTTTTTTCACTTCTCCGAGCTTATCAATTTTGAGAGCTACCAGAGAAAGATTAGCCCCTTCTTTGGCTAACTTGAGCGCAATACTACGACCAATTCCTTGTTAGTCATGTTGATCGTTAGGTTGGATTTGGTGTTATTCCAACAACTCCAATACAGCATATGTGACAAAGACGATAATTATAGATTAAATCACTAGCAGATCTTGATAATAATAAAATAATATAACACTTCCAATTTCAATATTGATCCTGGTTAACAAAAGGTCAATTAGTAATTTTTTATGGGATTTGTCTTATTGTTTTTAATTGTGAAGTTGTAATTTATGGCCTTGTTATTAATGTGTTGTATTGAATGTGAATAATTTTCATTTTGTGTGGTAAATTAAGCCGATTGCAGATATTTTTCATCGTTTATAAATAAATTGGCATTGATGTTTCTGATGAATTATTTTTTCTATTAGCAATATTCTTTATGGGTGTTTTTTATTAAAAACAAAGGGTTGAATGAGATCGTTTTGATTGATGGCTCTTCTTTAAGAGACAAATTATTACTTTTAAATTAACTATTTGAAAATTAATTCCTGGCGTAATTATTTTTGTTGTTATAAAGAGTTTTTATTAATTGACACAAATAAACGAGTTGTGAGAATTTAATATTCTCCTTGGTGTTAATTACTAACTATTTAATTTGGAACGGGTGCTGTATGAATAAATATGTCTCTGCTGTATGTGAGGAGCTTTCCTCTATTCTTTTTATGGAAGAAAATAACATTAAAGAAAATTCTTCATTGATTAATGAACTGGGCGCTGATTCTTTAGATGTTATCGATTTGTCATTTAATTTGGGTAAAAAGTTTAAAATAACGATGCCGACAAAAAGTGTTTTTGCTCATGCCCAGGAAATTCTCTCTGAAAGTGTATTATCAAGGCTGTTGAATGGGGATGTCCTCACATCAGAAGGTAAGGGATTGCTCATTAGTAGCTGTTATAGCTATACAGAGGAGCAGTTGGAAACGATTAATACGCTGGGTGATGTATTTGGTGAAACCAATGTACACAACTGGGCTTCATTATGTCAGGCAGTGTGTGAATCTAATGGAAAAACGGCCGATGAGCTCATTATTGGCGAAATAGAAAAATATTGTTCAGATATTCAGGTTAAATCATAAGGTTAACTCTGAGTGTATAAAAACAAATAACTTTTTATTTTTGCATATAAATAGAAAAAGTTCGGCTTTAATAGCATATTATTAAGGTGGAAATAACTATGGCTGGTGTCCCTACAGATAAAATTGTTGTAACCGGTTATGGTTTGATTGTTCGTAATCATGATTGCCCAAGTGATTTATTTAATTCATTGGCAGAAGGGAAATCACTTATCTGTGAAGATGAGCTATTAAAGGAATATGGAATAACAAACATTCCTAGTGCCAAGTTATCGTCGGAAGATATAGATAGGTTACGTAGTCAATTCAGTTTTGCAGGACAATTATCCAATAATCGTGTTTTTTTGATGGCCTATAGTGCAGCAGAAAATAGTCTGCGCATGGCAGGATTAACAGATGAAGTACTGAATCAAGCTAACTGTGAATTATTCTTTGCCAATAATAAGATGTTTCTTGACAGTAAATCCTTGTCTCATTGCGCCAATGAAGAAAGATTTCAGTCATCAGAATATATTGATATTGAACATCTTGGGGCATTAGTGCCCCCTTATGAAGTTGTCGAAGAGCTGGCGAAGCGTTTGCATGTTCCGGCTTTGCCAAAGGTTTACAGTGACGCCTGTATTGCAGGTATGAGTGCGCTTTATTCCGCATATCAGAATCTCAAAAGTGGCAAGCTTGATATCGCATTGGTGGGTGCCTCAGAAGAAGCCACCCATCCGATCATGCAGGTATTGTTTAAAAAAGTCAGGGCACTTTATAACGGTAAGTTTGCGGATTTACATCAATCTTCACGGGCTTTCGATAAAGACAGAGCAGGCTGTGTTCTGGCCGATGCGTCTGCGTTTTTAGTTGTAGAGCGCTGTTCTCATGCTATTGCCAGAAAAGCGCCAATATTGGGAGAAATTGTCGGAATATCCCGCCTGTCTGAGGGATATAAAATGACCTCCACTGACTTATCTGGTCAATATTATCTCGACTGTATGTCTGCGGCGTTGCAAGAAGCGGGATTATTACCGGAAGAGATAGACCATATTAATTCTCACGGCACTTCCACGGTGAGTAATGACCTCGCGGAAAGCAAAGCGATTAATGCGCTTTTCTCCCATAATCCTCCGGTTATATCCACCAAATCAGCGACAGGGCACTCACTCGCCGTGAGTGGGTTATTGGAGGCCATACTTTCCATTGAGACACTGAAAAATGGACTCATTCTTCCCAGTTTAAATTTTTCTGATTTAGGAAAAATGGATGGCGTTATCAATATCAACAATTCAGCAAAAGCTATGTCCGTCAATTACATCATGAGTAATTCCTTTGGTTTTGGCGGGGAAAATAGCAGTTTGATCTTGAAACGGGCAGGGGGGTAAATCATGGGTATTTATATTACCAGTGGAACGAGTTTGCTTCCCGATGGCCTGAGTGTGGATGACATTATTCATGGCAGGATACCAGACGTTCATTTGCCAGCCGATCCTTCACATTTGCCCAATATTTTAGGTGAACGGTGCATTGATGAAACCGCTTTTGCCATGCCCCGTATGGATAAGATTGTCCGGCGGGTTGCGAATGCACAAAGCAGATGGGTGCTCTATACGGGAATTAAGACTTGGGAAAACAGTATTGGCGACAGGTTTTCCCCTGAGCAACGCGGATTATTCATCGGACTGGGAACCAGTGATGCCGACGACAGTTCAACTCCCATCGCTTTTGATGCAAAAGATGATGAGGATTATGTTGTAAAGGCATTAGTTGAAACGCCCCCATTGATGGGATTGACACTGTTAAATACTTCAACGGCCAGCCATCTCTCTCAGCATCTTGATATTACTGGAGATAATGGATTCTTTTCTCCTCATGTCGATGCCGGGGGAAATGCCCTTTTGGAAGGTTATTACAGTATCAAAGAAAAACGCAGCCAGTTTGTGTTATGTGGGGGAGGTAGCCAGAAAATCTCCACATGGTATTACCTTGCGTATGAGAATCTCATTAAAGGTGTTCCGTGGATACCCGCAGAAGCAGCTTCATTTATTACGTTGCACGAAGATAGCCATCATGCGGACAGTGAAATTTCTCAGGTGTTTCGCACTCTCCTTCTCCATCGTGATCACGTTGGGCGTCTTCTGGCTTGGATGTCGGGGGAAAAGATGTCGGAAGAAAAGGTGTCGGAGGAAAATAGCTCACCCGCTCAAATAATCCATGTCGGGAAAATCACAGATGAGTTTACGGCGCAGGTTTATGACACGTTCCCGTCTGCGGCGCAGTTTAATCTTGATAAGGCATTGGGATACTGCGGATCAGCGGCTCCTTTTGTCGCGATTAATCTGGCGATTGAGATACATAAAAAAGGCACGGCTATCGATAACGTTAGTCGAAATGCCCGCAGCCAGCACTCTTCTGGTTTGACATGGATATTGGTTCATGGGCTGGAAAATCAATGTACCGCCATTTTACTTCGCATGGGGATGCTTAACGGAGGAGAACAGTGATGATTTCTGAACATCGTGTGATGGTCACAGGTATAGGGATCGTCAGTGCCTTCGGGACTGATATTGAGGATTTCTGGAAAAGGCTGTGTGATGGAGAGTCTGCCGTCAAGCCGTTAATGTTTGCGGATAATGGGACGTTGCCAATCAAATATGCGGCCCAAATTGATTTTGATGCATTGCTTGCCCGGAACTCCGGCTACTTGCCGGAGACAGGCATCACAGACAAACGTGGTGTGATGGGCGTGATTGCCGCCGCGAAGGCATTGGAAGATGCAGCGTTGGAACCACGGTTGTTGGCTGAGGAACGCATGGGGATTTATGGATGCAGCGGAATCGCTGATGTCACTGAAAATGACAGACATCTGGGGCGTCATCATAATGGCTCGGTCATGCAGGCTATGTTTCAGCAACGTAATAATCTGAATCCCTATTCCGGCATAAGATGCAGTAATGATGGCATGGTCATGGCAATTGCCCGCCGATTTGGGTTAACCGGGCCTGTTGCCAATCTGAATGCGGCGTGTGCTGGCGCAACGCATGCCATTGGGTTGGCATGTCAGGCCATCAAAAGACAGGAAGCTTCTATCATGCTGGCGGGTGGGGCAGATTCCGTCATTAGCCTGCGTACATTAGTCGGATTGAATTTATTGGGGGCAACGGCCGTAACAGAAAAATGGGGAAGCAAGCTTTGTCGCCCCTTTGATAAACATCGCAGTGGGCTGGTTGCGGGTGAAGGCGGGGCGTTTTTGGTGCTTGAGAGTGAAGAAAGCGCACTGCGCAGGGGAGCCAAAATTTATGCTGAGATTAAAGGGTATGGTGCTTCCCTTGATGCCTATAAACTGACTGCTCCCCATCCCGATGGTATCGGCGCGGAAAGCGCCATCAGGCAGGCTATCAGTGATAGTGGATTGCAGCTGCACCAGATTGATTATATCAATGCCCATGGCACATCCACTCCCCTGAATGATGAACTGGAAACGTCAGTTATCAAACGCATTTTTGGCACTCAACCGCCATTAGTATCATCAATCAAATCCATGTTGGGGCATTGGATCGCGGCTGCGGGGGCGGTAGAAGCCGTGGCAACGGTTTTGACTGTGAAAAAACATTTTATTCCCCCCACCATCAACCTTGAAGTCCCTGATCCTCTCTGTGATTTGGATTACGTTCCACAACAAGGGCGGTCTGCGCCTGTGCACAACGCGATAACAAATTCGTTTGGGTTCGGTGGCATTAATTCGTGTCTGGTCATTGGGGAATATGATGGAAAGTAAAAAAATCCAACTCATGGGTTATCACCTGAACTGTGATCACCCACAATTTAATCGTTCGGGTTCTGACAAGGATGGCAGGGCATTGATTAAAAAAAGAAAACTCAGGCGTTTTTATTCCCGGGGGGCGGAAAAATGCCTGATTTCAACCAGAAAGCTATTGTTGTCAGCGGGCCTGAACATTGACGATCCCACAATAAAATTCGGATTGTATGCCACCCAATATGGCTACCTTCATCCAATGCCTTGTGAACTGCTGCCGGAATGGGAACCCGATGGGATAAAAAGTGTAAATGATATTTATCAGGCTATGTGGACATCGGAGCGGGTCAACCCTTTCTTAATCACCCTGTCGCTCAGTAATAACCTGCTGGGTGTGCTTTCTCAGGAACTGGGCCTTCAGGGGGATTGTGCTTCGTTTCTTCGTGGAAATATGGGATTGCTCTCTGCGTTTAAAGAAGCGGAGCTATTGCTGAATAACGGAGTCATTGATTATGCGTTAGTTGTGGCTTCCGGTATGGGGAAAGTTGGCGATGCTCCGCAATCTGATGCTTCTGAAACGTTTGTTGAGTTTGGCGTTACCTTCATTTTAACCCGTTCAGCACAGGAAGATTACCCGATTATCGATATTGCCTCTCTGAGCCGTCTGTATCATGAAGGACATTATTCCGCCGAAACACTAAGTTTTATCAATGACATAGCTGAAGTTATGTCCTCAACAGAATTGATTGAAAATTTTAATTAACAATAGGGTTCACTATGGAAAGTTATGCTGCATTTTGTAAGCCTCTGCTTACCCGTGCTTTGGCTTCTATTGGTTTAAACAAGACTTACCACCGGGCTTCTGGAAATTTTCTCTATTACAAAAATGAAGATGGACAGGAAATTGAGGTATTGGATCTTCTGGGAGGATATGGTGCGACATTACTCGGGCACAATTCCCCTGTCATCAGAGAAAAAATCAAAAGCTATCTTGATGAAGAAATACCGGTTCATAACCAATTTTCTATCAGAAAGCCCGCTGCGTTATTGGCAGAAAGACTGAATGCGTTGTTGAAAGAAGAAACTGCAACCCGTGGCGATTTTGTATTCTGCTTTGCCAGTACGGGAGCAGAATCAATGGAAGTTGCATTGAAAAGTGTCGAATTTACACGTAATGCACAACTGCTTGCACTAGAGCAGGAAGTGGCTCAGGCTGCCAACATACTGGAACACGGGGCTGAGATAGTCCTGACGCAAGAACAGAAACAGCAATTACGGCTGGAAGAAAACCCTACGGCTCAAGAGATTAAGCTGGCTTTGTCTGCATTCAATCAAGCTCAGTTAGATTCAAAGCCGGTTTTCCTCGCTCTTGAACATGCTTTTCATGGAAAGATGATGGTGACAGCGAACTGCACACATGGTGGCATGTATCGCGATTATTTGAAGCGGCTGAAAATTAACACGCATTTCCTCTCTTCTGCCCAATTGGCGGAATTTGCCGAAATGGGGGAAAAAACCAATGACATTTTAAATGGTTGGATATGGTTGCCGCAGGAAGTGAACGGTCAGATTGTTTTGAGCAAAAAGAGAGTCAGAACCGTTGCGGCACTGCTGGTAGAACCCGTTCAGGGAGAAGGCGGCGTTTATCCCCTCAATGCAGAACAAGTGGCTGGCATCAACCGGTTAAAACAAATCCTTGGGTGCCCGGTTATTGCTGATGAAGTACAGGCGGGATCAGGGCGGTGTGGATTCTTGGTCGCTTCGAGTGATGTGGGCATTGATGCAGATTATTATGTGCTCTCCAAAGCATTGGGGGGTGGATATGTCAAAATTGGGGTGGTTGCTATCCGTCAGGAAAGTTTTACTCCCGGATTCGATTTAATCCAAAGTTCAACATTTGGCGAAGATGATTTCTCTTGTCGTGTTGCGCTTGATTATATAAACCTGCTGCATGCTGATCAGCGTAAGCTGCTGACGCAAGTCACCCAACTGGGAAATGAATTCAAAACGCGACTGGAGGATTTAAAAGCACAATACCCTGATGTTATTCGGGAAGTTCGCGGAAAGGGATTGATTTGGGGAGTCGAGTTTTATGATGTGGTTAATTCAGATTCCTACATTTTGCAAAATATCTCAGTACAAAGCGGATTGGGTTATGTGATCAGCGGGCATTTACTGTGTGGCAGCCATATTCGGGTAGCACCTTCCGGTAGTGCAGCTAACGTAATTCGTGTAGAGCCTTCCGTATTTTTGGATCTTCCACAGGTTATCCGTTTTATTGAAGCACTTTCCCGCATTTGTCTGGCTGTTCATCATGCCAACGCTGGCTTTATTGTCGCGCCTCTGCTTGGGAAGTCACTTCCATCCATTATTACGGATTATCGCCGCAGAAATGAGGATAAAGAAGATGACAGTGAAGCCGATTATAAGGCCGCTTTTGTGAATCATTTGATTTCGGCGGATTGGCTGAAAGAAGTTGATCCTTCTTTTGCTCTGTTCAGCGACGAAGAAATGGCGTTATTTGTTGAAAATACCAGCTTTAATCTTGCAACCAAACCGTTTAAACCCGCACGTATTCGCTCGGCTAATGGTCAATCGGTGAGTTTTACGCTGTATCCGATCCCGGTGACCTCAAAAATGATCAAGTCAGCACTGGCACAAAATGATTTAGAGAGGCTGCGGCATGAAATTGATATTCGTGTTGCTCAGGCTGCGCAAGCCGGTAATACCGTGGTTGGGTTAGGCATGTTTACTTCAATCATTACTAACAATGGTAAATCAGTAAAAAATAACCAGATAAGCGTGACGACGGGCAATGCTCTGACTGTGGGGATGGGGATTGAAGCCTTACAAAAAAGCATGTTGCATCAGGATATTACCCAAATGCGCATAGCAGTGATTGGGGCAGCGGGAAATATCGGTCGGGTTTATGCCGAAATTCTGGGGCCACAATCTCAGGAAATGGTACTGGTTGGCAGTAATAATCATGGTTCAGTGAAAAAACTGAATGAAGTGAAATACCAGATTTATCAAAACATCTATGAACAATTTGTGGTTAATTCCCAGCCTGTTATGGGAGGATTGGCAAAACGTGTAGTGGATTGCCTTTCATTAATGCCAGCGAATTTCCTCACAGGAAAACCGGTGGGTGAGGCGATAGATCACTACCTGAACCAGCACCATGCTGATCAAGCCTTCATTCGTATCTCCCAGAATATTTCTGATATTGAGCATTGTGATGTCATTGTCTGTGCCGCTAATGCTTCAGAAGCCTTTATTCCGGTAGATAAGATAAAAACAGGGGGCATTGTTTGTGATATTTCGGTGCCGCACAACCTGTCTGATGACGATTTAATTAACCGACCTGATATCCAAATTCTGCGGGGCGGCATTGTCCAGACGCCTTATCATGACAGTCTTGATCCCAGAGTCAGAGCCTACTTGGGGGAAGGTCAGCTTTATGCTTGTATGACGGAAACCATTTTACTGGCACTGGAACAGTACAAAGGAAATTTCTCATACGGGAATATTTCCGCGAAGCAAGTTCTCGACATTATGGCACTTGCCAGGAAACACCACTTTACCCTCTCTGAAATCAAAGGGAATTCCAGCTTATGAGTGAGAATATCAGGGATAAAATAACATCCACGCCGGAATCTGCTGCTCCCTGTGCCATTGTCACTGGCGGCAGCAAAGGTATTGGTCGGGCGGTGGTTTTGAGTTTGTTAGATAAGGGATATCGGGTCGCTTTCTGTTATCGCCATGATACCCCTCAAACCGCCGATTTTATCGCCCAAGTCACACGTGACTTTCCCGATACCCTGCCTGTAAGAGCGGATCTTGCCAAGGCAGAGGACGTCAGCGCATTTATTAACACCGTGGGCGAGGCATTCGGCTGCATTGACCTTCTGGTCAATAACGTCGGGATTACAAGGGACGGGTTATTGGCAACGATGGAAACCAAAGATATTGAGTTATTGATAAACAACAACTTATTAAGTTATATCCTGTGTAGCCGCGAAGTCTTGAAGGCAATGATTCCGCAGCGTCATGGGCATATTATCAATATCTCATCCATTTCAGCCCAACGGCCTAATAAAGGGCAATCAATCTATGCTGCGACTAAAGGTGGAATAGAATCACTGACAAAGGCGCTTGCCGTTGAAGTGGCACCCAAGAATATTCGGGTCAATGCGATTGCTCCCGGGATTATTCAAACAGAGATGTCAGAGAACCTATTAAAAACACATAAAGAATTAATTAATAGCAAAGTATTGCTCAAACGCGTCGGTGTTGTCAGCGAAATTACCTCGGCAGTTCATTTCCTGATGGAAAATCATTACATGACGGGAGAGGTAATTAATGTCAACGGTGGTCTTGCATTGAGTTAATGAAGGAAAATGTCATGTTGACGTTTATTGTAACGGGTGCTGCCAGTGGAATAGGCTATGCGGTCTGCCAGAAATTGCTGACGGCTGGCTATCATATTATTGCTATTGATATTAATCACGAAGGCTTAAATAAACTGGCGGAACAATCTCCGGATTTAATTGAGACAATTCAAATTAATTTAGTTGATGAAAACGCCATAGCTAATCAATTGATGCCCTTGCTTAAGGAGATCAAATTACAGGGAATAGTTATTAGCCATGGTAAAGATCATGACAATGAAATTTGTGATAATGATATTTGGGATTCGATATTGGCGACCAATCTGCATTCAGTCCAACGCTTATTGTCGAATGTTGTGCCGGATATCATTTCTGGAGGCAGAATTGTCATTATTTCGTCTATTCTTGGTAAGGCAGGAAAGAAACACAATAGTGCTTATTGTGCATCAAAACATGCTTTGCTTGGGTTAACGAAATCGCTGGCGTTGGATTTGGCGGAAAGGCAGATTACCGTCAATGCGGTATTGCCTTCTTGGGTAAATACACCCATGTTGCTGGAAGGGTTAGAGCCACAGGCAAAACTGCTTGGATGTTCAACTTCGGCTTTACTCAGGCGTATCGAAAAAAGGCTCCCGCTGAAACGATTGGTCAGCCCTGAGGATGTTGCCGGTGCCGTGATGTTTTTCATTTCTTCAGACGCAGCCATGATTACGGCCCAAGGGTTGGTGATTGATGGCGGGGATGGGTGTGGAGCATAAAGGTTAGCCACAATGACGAAATCCTCGTTCCCTTTGGGAGCGAGGATTGATTTATCTCAACGTAAAATCGAGTGTTAATGTCACATCCGGTTCCATGCCGGCAGGTCTGGGGCCAACGGAATTGGCGCGGTTAACCGCATTGAGTGCGGCGTTATCTAATGTGCTGTTACCGGAAGAACTCCCCACGCTGGCAGCGCTTAATGTACCATCATTAAGCAGGGTAAAGTTGATCGTGACTGTCCCTTCTTGCTTCATTCTTTTTGCTTTGCGGGGATAATCTTTGTGGCGTTCAATTTCCTGCCGCAGTCTTGCGTGGTAATTATCTACGGCACTATTTCCTTGCCCCACCAAAGGCTGTGAAGTTGTAGCCCGGCTTATACTGCTTTCTGAATTAATTTGATCGCTGCCATTGGTTTGTTGCTCTGTATGATTATCTTTCTGTACTTGTGGTGATTGAACCGGTTTCTTCTCTGCCACTTCTTGCGGCTTTTCTTTCTGCTGTTTTTGGCGTTTCTTCGGCTTGTTGGCGTCCAGCGGTTTCTCCACTTTATTTTCAGGGTGAACCGCCTTATCCAGCACGATTTCCGGTTTAGTCGGTGATTCCGGTGCCGTCAAAAGTGGGGATGGGGGAGAAACCGGTTCCGGTTTATTCTCCCGGGATGGGGCGGCCACCATCGTAATGGATAGTTCCGTCGCAGAAGCGTTGTTGTTGATATGATGGGCAGTGTCATCATACGAAGCGTGTCGGTTTAACAGCCATATCAGACTGGTATGCACTAAAATGGCAATCAGGATACCAGTCAGAAAGCGCTTTCCGAGTATCAGTGAAGAATTAGCGACTGGATTATCCAATATGGCTGCGTTGGTCATACGATCCTCTAATAAAACAAGCCGCTAGAACTGACTGGTCAGACTGAGTTTAAAGGTTCTGCCCGGCGCGGGTATCATCGAACGGGTCAACGGATCGAGATAATAGCGATTGGTCAGGTTCGTGCCCGTCAGCTCTACCGATATATCTGGCGTGATTTGATAGCTGATATAGGCATCAACGGTGAATACCGGGTTCCAGCGCATTGGGTTGTTGGACTGCCCTTTATAAACATCCGGTAAGGCATTCATCAGCCATTTTTCATCTTTGTTTTCTGCCTTGCTGTGGTAGAGCATCCGGCTGCCCAGCTCCAGTTTTTCATCAAGCAGGCGTCCGCCGACGGTCAGGTTAGCTGAATATTTCGGTTGGATGGAGGTACGTAAATAACCACCGGGAAAACCGCCATCAATACATTCAGGAATGTCGTAGCGATTTTGGGAATCCATTCTCATGACCGAGTTATTGTCACACACCTTGTTTTTCATGTTATAAACCAGCCCCATATCGGTAAAGAAACTGCCATTATCGTAACGCGCCTGTAATTCCAGACCGGCCAGTTTTTGTTTGTCCAGTTGGGAGAATTTATAGGTATTATCCCTGTCGAAAACATGCTCAATAACTGTATTGTAGTAAGAGAGTTTAATATCGGCATGGCGCTCTGCATTAACCAATTGGCTGAAATCATAGACGAAACCGACTTCTGCGGTTTTGGCGCGTTCAGGTTTGAACTGTTGGCCTACCCGGTTAGTTTTGGCGCCTGAAAAACCGACGGTATCTTCAAAAATACTGGGCATTCTTACTGCTTCGGCGTAACGGGTATAGATACGGAAATCATCTGTAATATAAGCGGTAGCAGAGAAGGTCGGAGCCCAAGCGTGATCCTTGCGTTTTGAAGGCGTTTCCCAAGGATCGTCAACAGCAGGGCCTGATATGCCATTTGCATCAATTCTTGTGCCATATTCATATTTATAGACTTCTTTACCGCTTATCGGGTCGATAACCTTTTCATTCATATCCAGTTGGCCATTGAAATAGGGGTTATCGCTTTTATTGAGTTGGCCATTGTCGGGATCGTAATCCCAAGTAAACGTTTCCCTAACCATTTTATGCTTTAGGCCATTACGTGAAGTAATACTCTCTGTCTTAACAACAGAGTATTCAGTTATGATCTTATTAAGGAACGCAGTTCTTTCTGCTAAACTCATTCGAGAGATTTTGTTTGATTTTATATAGTGCTCTCTTTTCTGAATCATATCAGCTTCTGCTTCGGTCATGGTTCGTAAGTAACTCATTTCATGCCCAATGATTTCCTTCTGTTTTGCGTAATGTTCATCTCTTGCGGCGCGTCGTTCGGTGAGCAAATCATCTTTAGACCAATAGGAGACACGTTTGGCTCCAGCGCTCAATGCCAGCCATGAAGTTGGCCGCCAGTCAAAGTTAAAGGCAAGATTGATTTCCTGCCGTTGCCCTTTTCGTGCAGGCGACTGGAAAAAGTACATATTTTTAGAATTGTAATCATCATTGGAGTTAAGGCGCTCACGTTGGAAATTCCCGATCAAAGTCAGATCCAGACTGGGATGTAGGGTAAATTTATTGGAGAGATCGACCCCCCAACGGTTGTTCTGGGAATGGGTGACGGCGGTATTGATCAACGTGCCATCAATGTTAGAATTTCTTTTACCGTGACCGTTTTCCCAATTCCAGTCTCTATCAATGGGGCTACGGGGGTATCCACCAGCAGTATTGGTATTGCTGGTGGTGCGGGTTGCCCACAAATTCATGTCAAAATCAATATAAGGGTTATCTGTGGGCTGCCATTTATAGCTCAGGTTAGCCGCTTGCTGGTGGACTTTAGCCAGAGGCCATTGGGGAACTTTATTTTCTTCGGGTTTAATCCAACCCAAGCGTGAGGGCATAATATCGCCAAATTCCATGCGGGTATTGCGAAAGGCCAATAACAATGCCTGATCATCAGAGAAACGCCAGCTATTCTTGATTAGCACAGAACGCATTTCACTGGATGTGTTGGGAACTTCATTACCGGGGTGATAGATACGGGCAGCAAATGGCAGATATGGGTCTAGTGTTGTTCGAGCTCCCTTCATTAGTTTCCTGTCTGATTCCGTAATGGGGTCGTCATAACGATGGGCACCGCCTTTGCCGGCAAAATAGTTACCCTGACGGCGGTAAGAATAGGCCAGCATGAGGTCAAAATATTCCTGCCGTGCACCCACTGCGATGCGGAAGGCATTGTCCTTGAAACCGAACAGGTTACTGTCTTTTGATGAATGAGGGGTGATCTGTAAAGCAGGATCAGTTTCGATACCATTTTGGGTAAAATTTGGAATGTCGCGGTAGTCCTGCCCCAATGACAGCGGAGGCGTGCGTTCTTTCACTGAGTTACTACTGGTTTCCAGTTTGGTATTGATACCGAAGGTTTCTCCTTGCGGTACGACATCATCAATGCCCAATGTTTTGATGGATACTGCACCACCGATTGAACCTTTAATCCTGCGGTTCAGAGAGGGACCTTTTTCAATTTCGATGCTACTGATTAGGTTTGGATCGATATAGTTGCGGTTATTGGCTCCATGATAACCACGTCCTACGGTAATCGCCTGTTCTGTTCCATCAATGGTGACGGGAATGCGCCCCTGTCCCTGCACTCCACGGATATTGATATCCAAGGCTCCGCTATTGCGGGCATCACCGCTGTATACGCCAACTGCCCCTTTAATTAAATCGGCGGGAGAAGTACCCTTATAGCGTTCTATTTCCTTTTTGCCGATATAAATATTGGAGATATCTTTGTCATAGACCGCGTTATAACCCTCTTCATCTTTATCGTTTTTATCCGTGACATGAATCTTGCCCAGATCCGTCTTGCTGCTTGAAGTTGTGACAGTCGGTTTGGATTCGGCAAACAGAGGCGGTACTGCCAGTGAAAATGCCAGTGACAATGCAATTGTGATAGGGGTGAACTGGGTTTTAACTCGGTATGCCATTGATATCCCTCGCCTCGGTTTGTCGATTATCATCAAAAATAAAAAATCATCAGATTTTGATTAAAAATACTTTTCCAGCCTTATCAGCACTTCGTTTTTGTTATAGCTGTACAACCAATCCACATTGCTGTGATTGCGTCGGTGGCGGAAAGTGAAAGAAGGTGTCATTCCCCATATTTCAGCGGCAGGAACTTTAATGACAGCGGTATAGATCTGTTCTGTATCCTGACGTCTGGCCCTCAGCATTGGACTGAAAGCGCCAAAACGGCGTTCTTTCAGCGTGGCAAACAGTGAACCATTAATGCCGGGATAGAGTTGTCCGGCGACGCCTGCCCGAACGCCCCATTGTTGATAGCGATCGACGGCATGTTGGTCATTACCCCGATAAAGCCAATCGCCGCCGCCAAACAGCACAAAGTCTTTGCTGATGGCATGGGAGAGGGTGAGGTAGGTTGAGGAAAGAGCACCATCTTTCCGACGGAGATTTTGTTGATGACGCAGCTGTTTATGCTCAAGTTCAACATTCAGGGCTGTCTTAGTGGTAAATACCCATCTCCACTCTGTTTTAGCACCGGTGGCACGGTAATAGGTATCGCCTGCACGCTGCTTATATTCAAACAGAGGACCAAAGGCGAAATCGTGACTTCTGCTTTTATAGCTGTATCCGCCGACCATCAGGAACGTATTTTCGTTTTCATCATGGTGATCATGATAATTTTCGCCATAAATCAGGCCGCGGCCAAAAATGCCATGATGACCAACAAGCTGATAGCGTCGGCTTAATGTTGCGTCATAAGACATGCCCCATGCTTTGATGGCTTTGGGTACGTTCCGGGAATCGACGCATTGTTCCCCTCTGTATTCCTGACAACTGGGATCCTGATCAGGAGACATATTCACATTATCGTTATAGGCATAACCCGCTGAAAAAGAGCCGCGCCAGCCATTTCTCAGCTCTATCGCTTCCAGATAGCTGTTAATGTTTTTCAGGACGGCTTCGGGTAACTGCTTTGCTTCATTCAATCCCGCAAATAGTTGCTCAGCTTCCCGATTTTTATGATCCTCAAAATAGACACGGGCCAGTTCCAGTTTGATACGGGGAAAATCGGGTTGTTGATTCAGAATCTGTTGATAATGATAGGCCGCGAGATCTAAGTCTCCCTCAAGACGTGCCAACCCGCCTTGGGCAAAATTGACCAACATAACATCATACCCAGACAGTTTTTGGTAAGCTGCCAGAAAGCGCCTGACGTCCTCCCACTGCTGGTGGTTAATGGCAAGGAATAAAGCCTGACCGATGTCATCAATATTATTTTCAACCTGAAATGTTTGCCCATTAATCACAATCAATGAAGCATCATTTCCAATGAAAACAGGATCTGGTGTAATCAGATTGGTTTCATTTTCCTGTTGGTTATGTTGTGCATCCTGCCAGATTTTTCGTGGAATATCTTCATCGGCATAAACAGGCAGGGAGAGGCATAGAGCCATCAGTGCCGCTGATAATATTGGTGCTATTTTGTTGTCAGACATCGGGAAACCGGATCATAAAGCCACGTTATTAGAAATAAATAAAACAGAAAACAGTGCCAACAATGGCACTGCTCTCTGAAAAATTAATGATTACTGTTTAGAACCACCGAAAGCAGTATCTTTGGAGTGATCATCATCAAATGAGGTATATCCGGCCAGACTGGAAGCACTGTCGCCAAAGAAGTGACCACTGGTTTCCCCAATCAAATCATCAGTCATGGCCACGCCGTCAAACTTAGCGTCAGAGCCGATATTGGCATTAACATCTATCGTCATCGCAGTATTTGCCAGTGAGCCGACCAGCGTTTTCTCGCCAAAATCTGCGGTAAATGTACCGGACAGTGCATTGTCACCGCTGTATTGGTTAATACCTGTCACCGTATAAGTTGCTGTGCCATCGGTTGGAATATTGGTGGTCACGTCCTTGCCTGCATAGTAAGCCGTATGGGTTTTATCTGATGCTTTACCTGTCTGAGACCATTCACCAAAGTAAACATCTGCATTGGCAACTTTACTGAAATGGAATACCCCCATACCGCCGTGAGAGCCGGGTGCACCTGCCATTGAAATATTATGAATACCATTGCTGTCAGCACGTGCCATGCGAGTCAAACCGGCAAAGCCAGTGATTTGACCACCATAAACGGAACTGACACCAATACCAGGTTCGCCACCTGCACCACCGTGAGAACCTGAACCAGCCTGAGTCGCCCCAACCTTAATGTGTGGTGTGGTATCTATCTGGCTCTGACCAAATCCAACTGCTGCCTGAGCTTGTGCCATAAATCCCAATGCACCTAAAGCGGCGACTAATACGTTTATCTTTTTCATGATTATCCTCGTTTGGAATGGGGGATCCCTCGTTACCCAATCTTAAAAAGCGGCCTGAGTTATTGCGCGAAAAAAACGTACACCGTTCAAATGATAATGTAAATGATAATTATTACTATTTGTAACGTTTTTTGTGGGGGTTATCGATGGTTTTTTTGTGCAATTAATTGAATTTTAATTATTTATTTTGCTTTTTGGTGAGAAGGGAATAATCTAAATTTTTGCTAAAAATGTGATACAGTTAGATTTAATCACCTAACATTATTGTGTTATTAATAATATGATTATCAATCAAATAATAACTTTGGTAACAAAATGTTAATTATATAAATATTCATGTAATTAATTTTATTAAATCAGAATTGATTTTTTCTTGTTAAGGATAATTAGTGCTTTGTTGTAGGAAGTAATCGCCTATGATTAAATTAAATATCAAAGAATAAAGTAATGATATATTGTTAACTTATTATTCTATTTCTCTGGCTGAGAGAGTTTTAATAGGAGCTTTATCATGGAAGCAAAAATCATTATTCAGTCTGCTGAAGAAAGGACAGATCTTGAAGATGCTATTAATACGCTTATTTATAGCAATTGGCCTGAATTTATGCATCATGATGCAGTTGCTGAACAACATTGGCATAAATTATATGAACCTGATTTCAGCCGTTTTCAAAAATTTGCCATTTTGCAACAAGAAGATGAAGAGCGTCTTATTGGGATACTAAGTTCAATCCCCTTTCCCTGGGAATACAGTTCATTAGATCAGTTGCCCGATGAGGGATGGGATGCTGTGTTCCATGCGGGTGGAGAGGCAAAGGGAAAGAAAAAAGCCAATATGGTGTCAGCACTGTCCGTAACGGTTGATCCAGAATTCAGAGGTCAGAATGTGCCTGCTTTACTTATTAATAGCGTAAAACAAACCGCTCGTGAGGCAGGATTGGATGGGCTGGTTGTTCCCGTCAGGCCAAGTTTGAAAAGCCAATACCCTTTGCAGGATTTTGTACAGTATTGTGAATGGAAAAATGACAAAGGCGAACCGTTTGACCCGTGGATCCGCACCCATTGCCGTTTGGGTGCAAAAATCATCAAGCCGGCCCTCCGTTCTATGGATATTTATGGCACAGTGGAACAGTGGCAGGCGTGGACAGGGATGAAATTTCCGCAAAGCGGGGAATACATCATTCCGGGCGGTTTAGTGCCATTGGTGGTGGATGCTGAAAAACAGATGGCCTATTACATTGAACCTAATCTGTGGGTGTTTCATCGCCTCGGCTAGAAATATTTCTCTAGTTGTATCTGTACTTCGTTTTTCTCATAGCTGTACATCCAGCCCACATTGCTGTGATTACGTACGTGGCGGAAAATTACAGATGGCGTCATACCTAATACCTTGGTGGCAGGGAATTTAATGGAAGCAGTATAGATCTGTTCATCATCCTGACGTTTGGCACCCAATAATGCGTTGTAGGCCCCAAAGCGTTGCTTTTTCAGTGTGACAAACAACGAGCCATCAATGCCGGAATAAAGCTGTCCGGCTATCCCCGCAGTGACTCCCCATTGCTGATAGCGTAATGCGGGTTGTTGATTGTTCCGATAACTCCAGCTAGGGCCACCAAACAGAACCAGTCTATTGTTGATGGCATGAGATAGGCTGACATAAGATGAGGAAAGAGTACCATCTTTACTGCGGTAAACTGACTGATAACTCAATTGCTTATGTCCAATTTCAACGTTGAGCGTGGTTCGGGCGGTTATAGCCCACTGCCATTCTATTTTTGCACCAAAGGCATGGTATTTGGTACTTCCTGCCTGTTGTTTATATTCAAATAGGGGACCAAAGGATAAGTCATGGTTCCTGCTTTTATAGTTGTAGCCACTGAC
The DNA here is from genome assembly GCF_001037465.1 of Xenorhabdus khoisanae. Taxonomy (GTDB): domain Bacteria; phylum Pseudomonadota; class Gammaproteobacteria; order Enterobacterales; family Enterobacteriaceae; genus Xenorhabdus; species Xenorhabdus khoisanae. The sequence goes on along the minus strand of NZ_LFCV01000142.1, from coordinate 5,677 downwards.
CAGTGAAAATATATTCTCGTTTTCATCGTGGTAATGGTGATAGTTTTCACCATAAATCAGTCCGCGACCAAAAAGACCGTGATGGCCGACAAGCTGGTAACGGCGGCTTAACGTAGCGTTATAAGTGATCCCCCATTCTTTGATAGCTTTTGGTACTTTCCGTTTATATACGCATTTATCTTCCCTGAACACCAGGCAAATCGGTTCCTGATTTGGAGATATATTTATATTATCGTTATAGATATAGCCTGATGAGAATGAACTGCGCCAGCCATTTCTTAGGGTTATTGCTTTTATATAACGGTCGATGTTTTTCAAAACCGTTTCTGGTAATTGGCGTTGTTTACTTAATCCATCAAATAACTGTTCAGCTTCCCGGTTTTTGTGATCTTCAAAATACACACGAGCCAGTTCCAGTTTGGTGCGCGTGAGATTCGGTTTTTGGCGTAGGATTTTTTGGTAATAAGAGGCGGCGAGCGTCAAATTTCCCTCAAGACGCGCTAGCCCGCCTTGAGCGAAATCAACAAGTAGTGGATCGTACCCGGGCAGTTTTTGATAGGCTACCAGAAGACATCTAACGTCTTGCCACTGTTGATAGTTAATAGCAAGGTACAGTGCCTGGCCAATATCTTTAAGTTGTTGAATATTATTCTGACTATACCGTGCTTCTTTCCAAAGTTTGTGGTTAATATTTTCACCGGCATAAGCTGATAAGGCGAGGAATGAAGTCAGTAGCAATATCGGAAATTTTCTCTTGTCAGCCATAGCAAAATACCCTCACAAAGCCCATTTTATTGAAAAGGAATAGCAATATAGATGGCAAAAAATAGGGCAAAGAAAAGCAGATGAGGAAGAGAAAATAACAGTGCCATTTCAGGCACTGTTATCTGTAAAATTAGCAATTACTTTTTAGTACCGCCAAAAGCAGTATCCTTGCTCCTGTCGCTATCAAATGTGGCATAACCAGCCAGAGAGGAGGCTGAATCACCAAAGAATTTTCCCTCGGTGCGGCCATTAATATGATCATCGGCAGTGGCCTTACCTGAAAATCCGGCATCGCTATTTATGTCGGCATCAAGGCTTATTTTTCGTGAACTGTTGCTTAGTGAACCTGTCAGTTTTTGTCTGTCAAAGTCTGCGGTTAATTCACCGGAGAGGCGATTATTACCGTTATATTGGCTAATGCCTGTCGTCGTATAGGTTGCAGTACCGCCCTTTGGCATATTCGTTGTTACATCTTTACCTGCATAAAAAACAGTATGAGTTTTATCCGATTTATCGGGGGTAGTTTGTGCCCATTCACCGAAGTAAACTTCTGAATTGGGGACTTGAACGATATCGGCATACTGGTTTTTAAAACCTGAAGCATGCTCCAGCTTGAAACGATAGACGCCATTCTTGTCACGTGTAGCCAACGTTTTCAGATAGGAAGCAGTGTAGAGTTCACCATTATTAACGATGCTAATGCCAATGGCGGGTTCGCCGTCTTTCTCTCCGATTGTAAGGTGTGGGTCAGTTTCTGTTTGGCTGATACCATATCCAATTTTTGCTTGAGCCTGTGTTATCAATCCCAAAATACCTAACACAGCGATTAATATGTTGATCTTTTTCATTATTAACCTCACTGGGTATAAAGAATATGTTGTTATCCTGTCATAAAAACGCCTTTTGCTTTCCGTTTGAAATAAAGTACACCCAGTAAACAGTCATGTGAATCATAAGTGGCAATATGTTGTCATTTTGTTAGGTTTCGTTGTGTGATAGAACGGATAAGATGACTCATTAAGAGTTGATTGTTTTTTTACTGTGAGGAAGGGAGCGAATTATTACCCTGCTTTTCTATCAAGTATGGGTCTTGCTGGAAACCAGTGTGAAACTATAAACAATAACCCAATAGAAATAAGGGTAATAATAAATCCTTTTTCGTTAAATAAATCCATTGCTACACCGGTTACTAAGGGACCGGTAAGGCTGCCAATTCCCCAAATGACACCAAATAAGGCGTTTATGGCAATTAGCATCTGACCAGAATATTTTTTTCCTGCTCTTACCAATGACAGGGTATAAATACCTCCACCAAATGCTCCCATTATGATGACATCAATCCATAAAAAAACGGAATTTACCGTAAAGGGGAATGCTAATAAGGAAAGAGTGAAAATCACGCCACAAATAATATGCATCCGTTTCAAATTGGTCCTGTCGGCAAGCCAGCCGATAGGAACCTGAAAAATAGCATCCCCAAGAAAGATTAGTGTTATCAACGCCATGGTTGTTGTTTCGGGGATCCCTAATGACAAGCCATACAGTGGAAACATGGAGAGTGCCACTGCATCAAAAGAAGAAAAGCAAAGGACCCCAATGATAAGGCAGGGGGCAGACATTATTAATGGTAATACGGGAAACCTGCTTTTTTCTTCTTCTGGTTGTGATGATATTGATGCAGAAGGATTTATCAATATAAGAGCAATGCAAAGAAGAGCAAGCATGGCCAATAATATTGCAGGAATCAGTGAAGTGATGCCAAATATTGAAATCAGTAATGGCCCTAACAATTGACACCCGGTGAATGCTGAGGTGTACAGTCCCATTAATGTTCCTTTGTGCTTGTCATTGGTATTACCGCTGACCCATGATTCTCCGATAACTACGATGACGCCACAGGCAAACCCCATCAGAAATCGGGGAATAGCAAGATAATATATTTGGTTTAAATGAGTAGAAAATAAAGTTGAAACCGTAAGTAATATTAAGCTAAAGCTCAATAACTTATTTAAACTATACAGACGGGCAAGTATGGGGGTCGCCATGGAAGAAAACAGCATTCCTACAGCAGGCAGTGCCGATATGATACCCAGTAGTGTTGAAGTGTGTTTTTGTCCGGCTAGCTTTAAACTGACCATTGGCAATGTATATCCCATAGCTAATCCTACGAGAGATGCTCCCAAGATGATGGACACCATATATGATTGATTAAAGCTGGATGACATATTTATCTCTTTACCTTTTATCTCGTTACCTATAGTTGTGGTTTGACCAGATATCGATATATATCCCTTTGTGGTAACGTGCTCCCGTTAATTCTATTGCCATCATACCAAAGGCATGATGCTGCTGGCCCTTGTCCACCGTATGGAAGATAACCATGTTCTTCCAAATGTAAATCAGTATTATTTAGTATGCTTTCCGGTAAGTGTAACTTTTTATTTAATTCATTACTGATATAATTGCTTGTGCCAAATAAAGAAATATACATAGCATTGGCAGGATAACTTGGATTGGAGAAATAATCATCTAGATTTTGATCTTGTTGATATTTCTGCAAAAAGAAAACAGGAGCAAAGAATTCTTTGTAATTTCCACCCATAGAAAGAGGTTTTTCAAAGATAGTGGGTTTTATCATGCCAGTTATCGGATTTATTTCTCCACCATAGGTACAATAATCCCGGTTTATTTTAAATATTGATGCGATCTTTATACAATGGTCTATATCGCTGTTAGGGCCTACTATATTATTATGATCAGAATAAGCCCCGACTTTATCTTCAATATCTTTCAAGCGGGTAATTAAATTATCCCTGAATGAATCATATATATCATTGTGTACTAATATAGCATTGGGTCCGGCACAATCTTGTCCCTGATTATAGAGAACAACCCGTTTGGCGCTTTCAATCGCTGTATTTATATCTGCATCCTTTGATATGACCAACGGGTTATGTCCGGCACCATTTAAGATAAACAAGGTGTTTTTCCTGAAATGCTTCCGAACTTTAATTGCATTTTCTGGTGTCCCTGTAAATATAACGGCATCAGTTACATTTACCCTTTTACTTAAAAAAAGCTCTTTGTTTTCATAGGAAATTGAAAGTGATGAGGATATTTTTGAGAGATCAATAACATTCTCAAACTTTTTATAATGAAGATGCATCGCTGTAGGAGGACGGATACAAACATTCTCAGCCATGAGAGAGGGAATGAAACCAAAACAGACAGTTGCATAAATGGGTTGGTTAAGAGGCAGGAATGAGGTGACACCATAAATATGGTGGTTGAAATATTCTTTGTTTTTATCAATGTTTTCCAGGATATCCACTGATCGATAAATTTCATCTTCAGTGACTATTTTACATTGATATCCTGATAAGGCATCAATCAGGGCATTCCTATTTTCTTTTAACTGCAAAGATAGAGCGTCACATTTTTCCTTGATTTGATTGAAGTCAATCTTGCTTAGTAATTTTGTCATTTTTATTTCGTTGCCCTTATCTTTATTTATCTTCATGGAAGATTCAGTTGTTTTTATTTCATTATGAGTTTCTTTGTTTTCTGATGTTAATGTTTGGGGTTTGGTGAAGTGTTCAATGATATATTTTGTATCATTAATTTTTATCCATGTTTCAATTCTGGGTCCGCAGATGTCACCAAATAATCCTCTGTAAAGTAATGTCCATATTTGTGATGAATCACGTTCAGGAAAGTATTTTGTGAAAGAGGAAAGTATAAGTTTGTAAATATCTTCCTTAGATAAAGTTTCTTCTTGTTTTATTGATTCGGCGATAAATGAAAAATAATCCTTTTCTCTCGTTGTTGTTAATCCATGGTTATTGTGTTTATTAGTCTTTAAATAATAATTATAACTAATTATAAGTTCATTTTCTGATATGGTTTCTCCATGTTTCTGATATAAATCAAGAAATTTTCTTGCAGAAGAAATATTGGTGGGTTTTGATGCTTGTAATATTCTGGATATTTTAAAAAAAGATAAGCGCTTTTTGTTTTTATTGGAGATATTGACTTGGTCGTTTAATCTAGGTGTTTGTTCGATATAAAATTTAGTGGATTTTTTGGGATCTTTTGATAAGTGGGTCTGGATGGCTTCGTGTGTAAGAAGATTTTTGGCATCATCCAGAGAGAATCCATTACCTTTTGATTTAGATATTTTTTTCCCTGAAGCATCAAGAAAAAGGCCATATTTATAAAGAAGTGGTACAGGTTTATGCAATGTGGCAAAGATTTGTCGGGCAACAGACGCTGAATCTGTCAGATCCTCACCATGCATTTCAAAATGAATATTCCTATAGAGTAAACGCATACTCCAATCAGCTTTCCACTGGAGTTTTGCTTTGCCATTAAATACTGAAACAGTTTGTTCTTTGTCTAAAACCTCTTCCGGATAAAGTTCTTGCAGTTCTACACCATATTCATGTCCGGGTTTATTAACTATTTCATCTGAAGGTATATAATAAGTTATTTCTCCATTATTAACATCTATATTTGTTATAATAATATGCTCAAGGACTTTACCTGTTTTTTCAGAAATTGGCATTATAATATTATAGGTTCTTTGTCTTAAAAAACCTGTGGACTCTTTACATATTTTATTTATACTGGGGAAATTTTCGAGAAATAATTTTATTAGAGAATTATAATCTCCATTTTTATAGGACAGAGAATTTTTTACTATATTGCAATCTACATTATACTCTTTAGCCAATTCAAATAATCGGCTTTCGGCCATCTCTGAAAATGAAGAGTAAATACCGAAAGGATCTGGGACTTTATTTACAGGCAGCCCTAAGTATTGTTTTAGTTTTTCTGGATTGGGAACATTGGATGGAATTTTTCTGACGGAGTCTAAATCATCTGAAATTAAATAGAAATTTACCTATCTACC
>NZ_LFCV01000141.1 GCF_001037465.1 Xenorhabdus khoisanae | reverse complement strand
ATCGAAAATTAAACAGGTGAAAATCACCCTTGACATAAAATCATAAAGATGATAGAGGATTATTTGGAGGCATTTAATTAAGTTTGTAAAAAATCATATCAAAAAATTATTATAATGAGAAGGTAACTTTCAAAATGAAAATGTATATTACCGACACTCCAAATTCACTGGATGAAGCATACGTAATTCAAAATCTCTGGGCACACAACCAACAATATAGGGATGTTGATATCCGACCTCTATTTCTCACAATCACTGATGATAATAACCAAATTATTGCTGGTCTTGTTTCTAAAACTTGGTGGGGTGGGCTTGAAATTCAATATCTCTGGGTAGATGAAAAACACCGTACAAAAGGCTTCGGAAGACATCTTATGTTACAAGCGGAAGAAAAAGCATTAAAAAGACACTGCCATATGGCTTATGTTGATACTTTTAACTTTCAAGCTAGGGGCTTTTATGAAAAATTAGGATACAAAGTCTATGGAGAGCTTGGAGGATACGCTCACAAATACACTCGCTTTTATCTGGCGAAAAAACTCAGTATATCTAGCAATATGAAATAAAAATGAAGTTGCCCTACAACGAAAATGACTCCTATCTAAAGGGATTAATCGCTATGATGGAACACTTGAGCGAGCCTTGGGGAATTAAGGATTTGAATTCTCGTCACATCTACATGAACAAGGCTGCATACCTCTATACTAATACCCCCATAAATTTTGATATAGAGGGAAAGTTTGATAATGAGTTTCCGGCTGATTGGGCTGAATTAGCCGAAGACCTAACAGAACATGATAAAAGGACTGAAGAATCTCAAGATAAAGTTTCTATCATAGAGACACATTATTGGTATGGTAAAAACAGTTTAACACCATTCATTAGTGAAAAATTTCCAGTATACAACAACAAAAAAAAATGTATTTGGATCGTATGGAATGCTAAGCCTCTAAATACATTATCACCTTTACAATATATCAATCAACATAAACCCAGCATCTTGACAACAGAAATTGATACCAAGCTATTCACCAGAGCCGAAATGGATATCATTTTTTTTATGCTCCACCGATTTTCAAATAAAGAAATGGCGAGAATATATAATGTGAGTAACAAAACCATAGAAAATAGAATATATAACATTTACCAAAAAGCCAATGTCCATTCTCTTCAACAACTTGAAGAATTCTGTAGGCACTTACATCTGGACAACTACATCCCTGAACGCTTAATCGAAAAAGGCATTCTCTTTATCTGAACCTCAAAAGAATCAGGAAATATTATGGTTAGAATTGAAAACTATTCACTGAACCGAGTACCACAAACACAACGTGTATCATTGTTAAGCGTAGCGATCGTTCATATGGGGATGTTAACGGCGTTGGATCAATTTATGCTTGGGGCCGTACTTGGTGACTCTATGGCTTTGATTGATGCCTTTATTGCAATTCTCATCGGCAGCCTGATCTTTGGCATTATCACATTTGGACTCGGTTTTGTGGGAATGCGCGAAGGCCTACCCGGCAGCCTATTGGCTCGGTGGTGTGGTTTTGGTCGCATAGGATCAGTATTAATTGGTCTCATTGTTGCAATCAGTTTATTAGGCTGGTTTGGTATCCAAAATGCTATTTTTGCCCATTCGCTTAATTTTGCCTCCAACAATAAACTTGGGTTCGGCTTGTCAGCGGCACTTTCCGGCACGTTGCTGACAACTCTGGTCGCCTTTGGCTTTAAGGCATTGCGGTTTACCGCCAGAATCGCTGTTCCGCTGTTTATTTTGCTGGTTGCTTATATCTCTACTACCGTGCTATCTGGCAACATGAATCAACAGCTACATAAAATTATCGAATTACCTCATTCTGGTGATACCTTATCCGTTAGTGCTGGTATCACGATTGTCGTGGGTGGCGCGGTTGTTGCCAGCTTAATGACCCCTGATCTGACTCGCTACACCAAATCAGGCAAGCATGTTTTTGGGATCACATTGCTAACCATTATTGCGGGAGAATTTGTGATTAATGGTCTGGCGATCCTTATCGCAAAAACCCTGAATACATCGGATGTTGTCACTATTATGTCACAAGCCGCAGGAGGAGCCGGTCTTTTGGTTGTCGTTTTCTCCACATTGAGGGTCAACGACTTGAACCTGTATTCTTCATCATTAGGCATTATTAATGCCGTGGAAGGCATCACTGGCAAAAAACTCCGTTATCCCCCAACGACCGTAGTTATTGGAATACTTGGAACACTACTTTCTATTCTGGGTATCCTAGAACGGTTTGTGGATTTCCTGACTGTGTTGGGCGTTGTTTTCCCGCCCATTATTGGGATTATGTTGGTTGATTACTATATTCTGCGTTCTCATCGCAAGGTGTTGGATGAGAGCCGAGAACAAGGCGCACTTCCGCGTGAAACGCCAACCATCGGCTGGGCTGCCATTATTGCCAGTGTGATCGGCAGTGTGATCGGGCTAGGGATAGACTGGGGTGTTCCAGCAATTAATTCATTGTTGCTGTCGAGCTTATCCTATGGACTATTTAAGTTAGTTTGTAAACGCGTTTAGTGTAATGTGCCTATAATTTGCTCCCCAAATGGGGGAGTAAATTATATTGGTCTGTCAACCAGCGTAAAGTTATACTGCCACCAAAGCAGCATCGTTAGATATTGATTCTCAATGGTTATATATACCCAAACACTCAATATTTCATTGCCCAATATCAGGTGATTTAACATGACGCATCAAAAAATCAGTGGCGCAATTCTGGCTGGGGGGTTATCCACCCGCATGGGGGGAAATGACAAAGGATTACTGCAATTCAACGGCGCACCATTATATCAACACATTGCCACAAAATTGCAGCCACAGGTTCATGAGTTGTTGATTAATGCGAATCGCAATCAGGGCATCTATCAGCAAAGCGGCTACCCCATTATACCGGATATCATTACCGATTTTTCCGGGCCACTGGCAGGTATGCTGGCAGTTTTAAAGAACGCCATCAATGAATGGGTGGTATTTGTTCCCTGTGATGTACCGGATTTTCCCGAAGATCTCGTTGCAAAACTTTGGCACTACAAACAACATGCCTGGGCCGCTTATGCACATGATTGCGAACGCGCCCATCCCACCTTAGCATTAATGCACCGCAGTCTGATCCCTCGGTTGGAAAGTTATCTCGCACTGGGTGATAGAAAACTCATGTTCTTTATGCAGATGATTAAGGCAAAAGCTGTCTATTTCCCCGATCCCCATGCTTTCAACAACTTAAATACACCAGAAGAATGCCATCACTGGAAATACCAGCATTGGGAACTCCTACAGGAGACAGCATGAATCAGAGCATCAACAACACAGCACTGCCTATGTTGGGTATCAGCGCTTATAGCGGTACCGGAAAAACGACATTGTTAAAACAGGTGATACCCTTGTTGCGCCAGCAACATATCCGTGTTGGGTTGATTAAGCATACTCATCACAATATGGATGTCGATAAACCGGGCAAAGACAGTTATGAGCTACGCAAGGCTGGTGCAACCCAAACGTTAGTCGCCAGCCAGCAGCGTTGGGCGTTGATGACAGAAACCCCCGATTTGCCGGAGCTAGATCTGCACTATCTCGCCCGTCGATTCGATGCGAATTCGCTGGATCTCATTCTGGTCGAAGGGTTCAAACAAGAAGCTATCCCCAAAATAGCACTTTATCGGGACGGCCTGAACCATACCGTTAATGAGATACTCGATCCTTATGTGATCGCAATTGCCAGCGATATTGCGCTGGCAACACCGCTTCCGCAGCTTGATATCAATCAACCGGAACAAGTAGCAACATTTATTGCCGAGTGGCTACATCAATAACATGGTTATACCAATAAAAAAATATTACAGGGGTATTTATCATGATAAGTCCCGCAAAAGTCAGTGCAGTCACAGCAGGAAAAATAAAATAACGATAATAGGAAAACAACACATCATGAAAGATTCAATCCGCGATGCCTCCCTGTCTGCGGTTAAGGTTGCAAGTGGAATCGCGTATGACTACGTCAGTGGCATTCGCAACCAACGGGTATTTCCCGATGCCGAGGCGTTAGCAGGTCTGCAAAATTTCGATAAGCCATTACCCACAACCGGAACCAATTGCCAACAAGTACTTGAGCAACTCCACTCATACGGTTCTCCGGCAACAGTCGCGACAACAGGAGGCCGATATTTTGGTTTGGTTGTAGGGGGTTCAACACCTGCTGCGATGGGAGCAAACATCATAACCAGTGCCTGGGATCAAATCGCCTTGATGGAAGCTTCTTCGCCCATCGTGAGCCAATTAGAAAAAATCGCCGGGCGCTGGGCGTTGGAATTATTGCACTTACCTTCAGAGGCATTTGTCGGTTTTGTGACAGGTACAACAATGGCGCACGTCAGTGCTCTGGCGGCTGCACGCCATTACTTATACCAGAAACAAGGCTATGACCTTGCAGAGCAGGGTTTACACAACGCCCCTGAATTAAAAGTTGTATTACCCGAAGAAGCTCACATCTCTGTTTTGAAGGCCCTGAGGCTACTCGGTTTTGGTCGCTCACAGTTCATTTTTGTGCCATGTGATACCCAAGGCCGAATCATTGAAAGTGCCGTTCCCGAATTTTCAGACAATATGATTCTGGTACTACAAGCCGGCAATCTTAACTCAGGCAGTTCAGATGACTTTAGTGCCCTCATTCCCAAAGCCAAAAAAGCCGGCAGTTGGGTACATGTGGATGGCGCTTTTGGGTTATGGGCCAGAGCATCAAAGAAAAAATCCGCCTTAGTTGAAGGCGTTGAAAACGCGGACTCATGGGCAGTGGACGCCCACAAATGGCTCAATACTCCATACGACTGTGGCATGTGTATTGTGCGTCACAAACAAGCACTAAAAGAAGTCATGACAACCTCAGCGGCCTATGTGGAGACACAAGACATGTGGCAGGCAAAAGATATGCTGCCGGAGTTTTCCCGCAGAGCCAGAGCGGTCGAAGTGTGGGCTGCCATTGCAGAGCTTGGATCACAGGGAATCGAAGAGCTGGTTGATCGCTGCTGCTTATATGCAGAAATGCTGGCGGAAGGGCTGGAATCACTCGGTTTTAATATCCTCAATGACGTTGTTATTAATCAGGTCGTCGCTTATTTACCAGATATCAATTTGCAGCGTGCAATGTTACAAAAAGTTCAGCAATCAGGTGAATGCTGGTTTGGGAAAACAACATGGCAAGGGCGAGAAGCCATCCGACTCAGTGTCAGCTCTTGGGCGACTACCGAAGACGATATTCAGCGCAGCTTGAAAGCAATTGCTAGAGCCATAGATGAGGTTAAACAACAGGCTAATTAAAACTTGCTATTTCAATCTCACAAATAGCAGCCAAAACTGGCTATCAAAAATCTCAAACGCCCCGACGTTCACGTCAAGGGCGTTATTTCGACCATCAAACAACTGGTTTTATCTTTACTTCCCTTCCGGCATCAAACCAATAAAAGTGGTTTTCTTGCGCGGTTCAGACATCAATGCTTCCAGTTTTTCAACGCAACGCAGGTAATGAGGCGTTTTCTTATGCGCGGCAACCGCCGCTTCGTCGGCATAGGCTTCATAGATATAAAAGCGGGTTGGGATATTCTCATCGCGCAGCACATCAAACCGCAAATTGCCCGGTTCTTTAACCGAACCGAGGTGATTATCCCGAAATACCTCAATGAATTCGTCAACCTTGTCAGCTTTGACATTAATCTCAACTAATGTGACGTGCATATTATTCCCCTTTGGCTTTTTCGTTCAGGAACAGCTCATAAGCCTGGGCAGGTTTTTCATTGTGATGCACGACTGCCTGCACCGCTTTCAGCATCGCCACAGGTGCTTCTGATTGGAAAATATTGCGCCCCATATCAACACCGGATGCACCCTGATCGATCGCCTGATAGCACATATTCAATGCATCCAGCTCCGGCAGTTTTTTACCGCCCGCGATCACAATCGGCACCGGGCAACCTGCGACAATCCGTTCAAAACCGGTATCGACATAATAGGTTTTAATAATATTCGCCCCCATTTCCGCCGCAATGCGGGTTGCCAGCGAGAAGTAACGTTGGTCACGAGCCATATCTTTACCGACACCTGTCACGGCCATCGTTGGCATGCCATAACGCGTTCCTTGATCCACCAGCTTGATAATATTTTTGATGGATTGATGTTCATATTCTGAACCGATATAAACCTGCGCCGCTACCGCACAAACATTGAGCCGAAGCGCATCTTCCATCGCTACTGCGACAGCTTCATTGGACAGTTCAGCCAGAATAGAATTAGCGCCGGACGCACGCAGCACAACAGGTTTATTGGTGGCAGGAGGAACCTGACTGCGTAGGATACCACGAGTACACATCAGCACATCGGTATGTTCAAACAGTGGGGCGATATTAATATCAATACGCTCCAATCCCGTCGTTGGCCCCTGAAAATAACCGTGGTCAAACGCCAGCATTACCGTTTTATTGGTGGTCGGATTAAAAATACGTGCCAAACGGGACTGCATGCCCCAATCCAGCGCACCACAGCCTTTCAGTTCAAACAACGTATTCTTTTGTGGTGTATCAATGCCAAAATCTTTACCGTCTTTGATATCATCTAAATCTGCCATTTCTCCCTCCGGAAAAGTATCAGAAGCAGGCTGCATGTCAGCCTTATAAATCAGAAATCGTCTTGGTTAGAAATCATATTGGTTGATATTGTCTTTGGTAAAAATCACCCGCTCCGGCATAACAACAATACCATTGCCTTTTGCTTCATAACTGTACCCATTCACACTGTTAGGTAAAATTTCAACATTGCCAATATCAGGAATGTTCAATTTATCTCCCACATTCAGCTCGCCTTTTTTCAAAACCTCATTAGCAACATGAATAGCTACCTTGCCCTGTTTGACCACATCCCACAGAGCGAACTGTTTGACCGTACCATTTTCAACATAAGGACGCATCACATTCGGAGTACTGAATCCAACAATCGCCACATCCTGACGTTTCAGGTTCTCCGCCGCCTGTGCCGCGGCTGGCAACGCATTGGCGTCAGGAGCGATAATCACATCCAAATCCTCCCACGCCTTCAAAATACCTTCCGCCGTCTGTAAAGATTGAACGGTATCATTATAACCAAGCCGTGTAGTGACGATTTCCCACTTAGGATATTCCGTTGAGATTTTTATCTTGGCTTCTCTCACCCATTGGTTTTGATCTGCTACCGTCGGACTAGAATAAAAAAATGCCACTTTCGCTTTTTCTTTTTTCACTTGATTAGCGGCCATATCCACTAAAAGGCCACCCAATTGTTTTGGCGTTCCCTGCTCGATATAGATAGAGCGGCATTCTGGTGATGTATCTGAATCCCATGTCAACACTTTAACACCCCGTTTCATGGCACGCTTCAAGGCAGGGCACAAACCATTCGTCGACACCGCCGACACCACAATTGCGTTGTAGCCTTGGTTAACAAATTTATTGATAAGCTGAACTTGTTCCACCATGCTTGACTCTGTTGGCCCATCGTAAGTGACTTCCACGCCCAGTGTCTTGCCAGCTTCTACAGCACCTTTGCCAGCGCTGGTAAAGAACCCAACGCCAATCAATTTAGGGATAAACGCTATCTTTTCTGCCGCCTGTGCCCAAGAAACACACGCCAGGCTTAATGCAGCAGCTAAAGCCAGCTTTTTCATTGTTGGTGCTTTCATGCCTATCTCCATCTATTCTTGTTCCAATATCATTTATGTTTCAGGATCGTCGTTTGCGTTTCAGAAATATTGTTGTGAAACAGAATCCTGCCAGCATTGCCACCAATCAAGAATTTGATAACTATGCTGCAAGACAGAACGACCTATCACCACTGTAATCACCAAGGCACAAAATGCCCAGCCGATGTGACTTGCGGGTGCATAGATTGACGGTGATGCCATCCGTAATTAAGGCTCCGGCATCAATGTTAAATCAATCTGTTTAAATACCATCAAACCAGAAAAATGTTTTCTATTCCCATGAGCAGCCAAAAGTGGAACACTGTCAACGGAAGTCCAAAAAGCCTGTTATCGACATTTATTGTGATATTTCTCTGTGACATCACATACCTCATGACATTTTGGGCTTACGTTTCTGTCACAGATACCAATATTGAACATTTTTTATTATAAAAACATTTATTCATAACTCCAATTCATAATTTATGATGATATCAATATTACGATCACATTTTGTGAAAAATTTTTAATTACATTAAAATATGTTCAAAATTTTGTAGAAAGCTTCTAACACCTATGGGGCTTTTATGCTTATTCTTTCCCTGTGGATAAAAAAGTTGTTATGTCGATCAAATCAATCAAAAAACAATCAGCACCAGAAAAAAGTGTATTGTCCGAGGAAATTGACTATTCAGGTCACAACTATCCAGGAAATTGCATGAGTGAAGAAGAACTAATGGCCCGTGTTGCCTGGTTTTACTATCACGATGGTCTAACTCAAGGGGACATCGGTGAATTGCTTGGCTTAAGCCGTCTTAAAGTTTCCCGCTTGCTGGAGAAAGGGCGCCAGTCTGGCGTGATACGCGTTAAAATCAATTCACGCTATGAAGGGTGTCTGGAATTAGAAGATGCTTTGCAAAAACGTTTTAATCTCAAACAGGCTCGCGTATTACCCGCCCTTGATGGCGTGAACCTCAATGCTCGCCTTGGTGTCGGGGCTGCTCACCTGTTGATGGCGCTGATTGAACCTCACCAACTATTAGCAATTGGGTTTGGTGAAACCCCCATGTGTACTTTGCAACACCTGAGTGGTTTTATCTCATCCCAACAAATTCGGTTGGTGACACTGTCCGGCGGTGTTGGCTCTTACATGACCGGCATTGGTCAGCTTGATGCAGACTGTCCTATCAGCATTATTCCTGCACCACTGCGGGCTTCCTCCCATCAAGTCGCGGCAACATTCCGTGAAGAGCGTAGTGTACGGGATGTGATTTTGGCCGCCGGTGCAGCCGATATCGCTGTTGTCGGGATTGGTGCAATCAACCAAAAGCAGCAAGCAACTATTATGCGTTCCGGTTATATCAGTGATGGAGAACAACTGATGCTTGATCGCAAAGGTGCCATCGGAGATATTCTTGGTTATTTCTTCAACACAGAAGGTGAACTGGTCAGCGATATTAATATCCACCAAGAGTTGATAGGGATCTCACTGCCAGAAATGAAAACCATCCCGAACGTGATTGGTGTAGCAGGTGGCATCGAAAAAGCAGGTGCCATTGTTGCTGCTCTGAAAGGAGGCTACATCAGTTCACTGGTAACAGAAGAACAAACCGCGAGGGCTATACTGACTTGATTGCCTAATAATATCTATTCATTCTCCGTGCCATATCGGTTAAAAAGATAACGACATACGAGGATAGCATCATGAATCAACGCGCTTATGCTCAACCATCAGGGAAATATCTGATGGCGCTTGATGCAGGAACTGGCAGTATCCGTGCAGTTATATTTAACCTCGAGGGGAATCAGATCGCCGTTGGACAAGCTGAATGGATACACCAGCCTGTACCAAATGTTGCTGGTTCCATGGAGTTTGATCTGAAAACCAACTGGCAACTGGCCTGCCAATGTATCCGGCAGGCGCTGCAAAAGGCGGAACTGCCCGCCAATGCGATTCAGAGTGTTGCCGCCTGTTCAATGCGGGAAGGCATCGTCCTTTATAATCGCGACGGCGATCCCATCTGGGCATGTGCAAATGTAGATGCGCGTTCCAGCCATGAAGTCAGCGAACTGAAAGAACTTTACGACAATACTTTTGAGTATGATGTTTACCGTTATTCCGGCCAAACACTGGCATTGGGCGCAATGCCCCGCCTGCTTTGGCTGGCACATCACCGTCCTGATATTTATCGTCAAGCCAGTACGCTGACGATGATCAGTGATTGGCTGGCTTATATGTTGAGTGGCGAACTGGCGGTTGATCCTTCCAACGCCGGCACAACGGGCATGCTGGATTTAGTCACCCGCGATTGGCGCCCAAGCTTGCTGGACATGGCCGGACTGCGTTCCGACATCCTTTCCCCCGTTAAAGAAACGGGAACCTTACTCGGTTATATCACCGGAAAAGCAGCGGCTGAATGTGGCCTGAACAGTGGCACACCCGTGATTATGGGCGGTGGTGATGTCCAACTCGGCTGCCTCGGCATTGGTGTCGTCAAACCAGCCCAAACCGCAGTGCTCGGAGGGACATTCTGGCAACAAGTCGTCAACCTGCCAGAACCGATCACCGATCCCAACATGAACATCCGCATCAATCCACATGTTATTCCCGGCATGGCACAAGCAGAATCCATCAGCTTCTTCACTGGCCTTACCATGCGCTGGTTCCGCGATGCCTTCTGCGCAGAAGAAAAACTGCTGGCAGAACGTCTGGGCGTTGATGCTTACAGTCTGCTGGAAGATATGGCGGCCAGAGTTCCTGCTGGTGCGCATGGCGTCATGCCGATCTTCTCCGATGTCATGCGGTTTAAATCGTGGTATCACGCCGCTCCCTCTTTTCTCAACCTCTCCATTGATCCGGAAAAATGCAACAAAGCGACGTTATTCCGGGCATTGGAAGAGAATGCAGCTATCGTCTCAGCGTGTAACCTCGATATGGTTTCCTCCTTCTCTGGCGTCCAACCGGATTCACTGGTTTTCGCGGGCGGCGGTTCAAAAGGCAAACTCTGGAGCCAGATTCTCGCTGACGTCACCGGACTGCCTGTACGAGTACCGGTGGTTAAAGAAGCGACGGCACTGGGCTGTGCAATTGCAGCCGGTGTTGGCGTTGGCTTATATGATTCCCTGCCTGCAACCGGAGAAAAATTGGTGCGCTGGGAGCGGGAATATCAGCCAAACTTAAATCATCGTGAAATTTACCAGAAAGCGAAGAAAGATTGGCAGGCCGTGTATGCTGATCAACTGCATTTGGTGGATAATGGTTTAACAACTTCGCTGTGGAAAGCGCCGGGGTTGTGATTCAACATTTATAGGATATATGAGCAAGCCACTACGCTTGCTCATATATAGGAAGTTTAAAATACATCAATGTTCTCCCCCTTTAATTGCATACTCTACAATCGCAGAGGAATTATTTTCTGAGAAAGCGAGGTTAGAGTGACAATCAAATGGAGCAGTAGGATATTTCTCTACAGTATAAGTGTATTTTTTATTATTTCTGATACCGATTGGTGCATCTTCACTATATGCAAGGTATGGTACGGTCTGACAATCATATCCTCCCGCAAAATTTTCCAGAAAGTGAGAAGGTGCCAACGGATTTATCCCTTTCACATTAGAGAAAGTCATTGTCCCAAGAACAGTCACTTCTTTTGTTACAAGGTTTTGAATGGAGAATTCAAAACTTTCCTCTGCTGCTGCCAAGTTGTTTTGATTAACATTTTTTATAACGATTTTGTATGTTGTTCCATCTGGCATATCGGTTTGAGCAAATTTGCTATTATCATTTATTGCACATTGTATTAACCAACCTGTTTGAGATTCAGGACCACCATGTTCGATGGTACATTTTGATTCAGGACCAGCAAAATATGATATCACTCTATCTGGCCGGTTAGACCAGACACTTACTATCGCAGATGTTCGGCGATTATTTGCGTTACTAACGAGTTGAGGGCCAATATACCCCCCAAGTTGTTCCTCTGTTGTATTTGATGAATTTATCGCAAAGTTATGCGCGTAATACATATAGGATAAAGGTCCAGGATTTTTAATCATCCGAAAGAAAAAATCCAATTCGTCAAATTGAGAAGGTGTATTTGTAGGGGCTTTAAATGAAAGATACCCTCCCAATGCAGTAGCTTTATTTATATTCAATATTGCAAAAGAGGAAACCAAAATACAAAATAAATTAAACAATTTAATTGGTAATGAACGTTTCATTATTAACTCCATTTTTATAATT
>NZ_LFCV01000140.1 GCF_001037465.1 Xenorhabdus khoisanae | reverse complement strand
AGATGTGTATAAGAGACAGATACAGTGGTAACGAATAATCTTAATCCTTTAATAAATTTATTATAAAAACTATATAACAATTATTATATGAGTATAGATTTTTGGTAGGTTAATTCGTACTTGTTAACGGAATAAGTTAATTATTGGGGTTAGTAGATTAAAAGTGATTCATTTGTTGTTTATCACTTGGAGGAAAAAAATGAGAAAAAAAACATCAAAGTTGAGTCAGTTGATTTCGAGTATCGTTTTATTATCGGTTCCTGCCGTACAGGGAATTACTGCGACTGTTCCGGCAGGGATCACGCTAGCCGAAAAACAGGAAGTAACCGTTAACAATGGTGTTGAAGTGACTTCACTGGATCCGCATAAAGTTGAAGGTGGTCCAGAAACGACCGTTATCCGTAATTTGTTGGAAGGGTTGGTAACGACAGACTCAAATGGCGAGACAATTCCGGGGGTGGCAGAAAGGTGGGAAAATGAAGGTTATAAGGTGTGGACATTCTATTTACGTAAAGATGCCAAATGGAGCGATGGTAAGCCCGTTACTGCACAGGATTTTGTCTACAGTTGGCGTCGTTTGGCCGATCCAAGCACGGGGTCACCTTATATCAGTTATTTGCAATATGCCTATATTCAGAATGTCGATGAGATTTTAAAAGGAACAAAGTCACCGGATCAATTGGGTGTCAAGGCGCTGGATGATCGTCGTTTCCAAGTAACCCTCAGTCAGCCAGTTCCCTATCTTGTTGATATGTTGAGTCATACAGCAGTAAAGCCCGTCAGGCAGGATGTAGTAGAAAAATGGGGTAATAAGTGGACGTTACCAGAAAATTATATTGGTAATGGTGCTTATATTTTGAAATATTGGGTAGTTAATGAGCGAATTGTTTTAACGCGTAATCCACAGTATTGGAATAATAAAGAAACTATCATTGAAAAGGGTACTTTCCTGCCGATTGTTTCAGGAATCAGCGATGTTAACCGCTATCGCAGCGGGGAAGTGGATATTACTGACAGTGCTATTCCACCCGATCTGTATAAAAAAATGAAACGGGATATTCCCGACCAACTGCAAGTTTCACCTTACCTGTGCACATTTTACTATGAAATCAATAATCAAAAACCTCTGTTTAAAGATAAACGGTTACGGGAAGCCATAAAACTGAGTCTTGACCGGGATATTATTGTTGAAAGGATTATGGGGCAGGGACAAATTCCTGCGTATAGTTTCAGCCCGACTTATATTGGTAGCGGCCTGACGATTAATCCCGAATGGGCAAGCTGGTCACAGGAGCAACGCAATCAACGGGCAAGGGAATTGTTGAAAGAAGCCGGTTTTGATGCCCGTAATCCCCTGAAATTTACCTTGTTATACAACACATCAGAACAAAACAAACAACAAGCCATTGCTGCGGCTTCTATGTGGCAGAAAAATATTGGTGCAAAAGTCACTCTGCAAAATCAGGAATGGAAAACCTCTCTCCAGAATCGCCATCAGGGACATTTTGATGTCGCAAGAGCGACATGGTGTGGCGACTATAACGAACCCTCTTCTTTCCTGAACATATTGTTGTCAACGAGTAGTAACAATACCACTTTCTATCAAAGTGAGGCTTTTGATAATTATCTTCGTCAGGCACTTGTTGCTAAAGACGAAGCAGCGCGTAAGAAACTTTATCAGGAAGCTGAAGCTCAACTCGATAAAGACTCTGGACTGATACCAATTTATTACCGTGTCAGCGTTCGTCTTATTCGTCCTGCGGTTGGGGGAATGACAGGGAAAGATCCCCTTGATTATGTTGATCTGAAAAATTTGTATATTAAAAAAGTGAGTTACTGATCGCCATCACAAAATATTATCTTGCTGTAAACAAAATAGTTCATTTTTAGGGCGGATAATAACCATTCTAATACGTGTGCGTGGATATAACATCCATGGATAAGATGATATTAATAGGAGTAAGAATAAGATGATAAACACAACAAAGAAAAAACTTGCTGCTGGCATTACAGTAGCGCTAGGGATAATGATGGGGTGGCAGGCCTTTGCAGCGCAAGTGCCTGCTGGCGTGCAACTGGCAGATCCTGCAAAACAGGTGATGGTCCGTAACAATGGCTCTGAACCGCAATCATTGGATCCTCATAAAATCGAAGGTGTGCCTGAATCCAACATTGCCCGAGATTTGTTTGAAACTTTGGTGATTAATGGCCCTGATGGAGAAATTTTGCCCGGTGTTGCAGAAAGCTGGGAACATAATCAGGATTTTAAAGTTTGGACATTCCACCTACGTAAAGATGCAAAATGGTCCAATGGTGACCCTGTCACTGCGCAGGATTTTGTTTACAGTTGGCGTCGAGTGACAGACCCCAATACCGCTTCTCCTTATGCAAGCTTTATGCAATATGCCCATCTTTTAAATGTTGATGATGTGATTAAAGGTAAACAAAAACCGGAAGCATTGGGTGTTAAAGCATTAGATGAGCGTACATTACAGTTAACACTTAGTGAACCAGTTCCTTATTTAGTCAGATTATTTATTCACCCGACCACTTCACCTGTCCATCGCGCAACAATTGAAAAATATGGTGAGAGATGGACACAACCACAGAATTTTGTTGGTAATGGTGCTTATAAACTGAAGAGTTGGGTGATTAATGAGCGTATGGTTTTTGAACGCAGCCCAACATATTGGGATGATAAGAATACTGTTATCAATCAAGTCATTTTCTTGCCAATTTCATCTGAAGTTACTGACGTCAACCGTTACCGCTCTGGTGAAATTGACATGACTTACACTAACTTACCGGTTGAATTATTCCAAAAACTGAAAAAAGAAATTCCCGAACAGTTGCGTGTGAATCCGTATTTGTGCACTTATTTTTATGAAATTAACAACCAAAAACCTCCCTTTAATGATCCTCGCGTACGTACTGCGCTGAAATTAGGAATGGATCGCGATATTATAACTTACAAAGTTAAAAATCAGGGAGATTCACCAGCTTACGGTTTTACCCCACCCTATATCGCTGATTTTAAAGATGAAAAACCAGATTGGTATAGTAAACTTAATCAGCAACAGCGTAACGAAGAAGCGAAAAAACTATTGGCGGAAGCCGGGTTTACTAAAGATAATCCGCTGAAAATTAAGTTATTGTATAACACTTCTGATCTTCACAAAAAATTAGCGATTGCTGCCGCTTCTCTCTGGCAAAAAAATATTGGCGTTAAGGTTGCTCTCGAAAACCAGGAATGGAAAACCTATCTGGATTCCCGCCATCAAGGTAACTATGACGTTGCCCGTACCGGATGGTGTGCAGATTATAACGAAGCCTCCACCTTCCTGAACTCGATGCTATCTGATAGCAGCAATAATACCGCGCATTATAAGAGCAAAGAATTTGATGCGTTAGTGAAACAATCCCTCCAGGCAAAAACCGATGAAGAACGTGCAGAAATTTACGCCAAAGCGAATGCTCAGTTGGATAAAGATTCAGCAATAGTTCCTCTCTTCTATTATGCGAGCACCCGTTTAGTTAAACCTTATGTCGGTGGCTATACCGGCAAAGATCCATTGGAAAACCTCCACACCAAAGATTTATACATAATAAAACACTAGGAATCAGTAGGTGGCCCAATCTATTGGGTCGCCTGCTTGTCAGATAATTAAAAGCCATGGTTTGGCTAAACAATAGGAACGGGCAATGCTAAAGTTTATTTTACGCCGCTGCTTAGAGGCGATCCCGACACTTTTTATTCTCATTACGATTTCGTTTTTTATGATGCGACTTGCACCGGGTAGTCCATTTACAGGGGAAAGGAAGCTACCGCCGGAAGTTATGGCAAATATTGAAGCGAAATACCATTTGAATGACCCTATCTATAAACAATACTTCAATTACTTAATCCAACTTTCCAAAGGGGATTTTGGCCCTTCATTTAAATATAAAGACTATAGTGTCAATGATCTGGTTGCAGAAGCGCTGCCAGTTTCGGCCAAATTGGGACTTGCTGCCTTTGTTATGGCAGTCATATTTGGGATCAGTGCGGGGGTTATTGCGGCATTAAATCAGAATACAAAATGGGACTATACGGTGATGGGATTTGCCATGACGGGGGTTGTTATCCCCAGCTTCGTGGTTGCCCCCTTATTAGTGCTTATATTTGCCATTACATTAAAATGGTTGCCGGGGGGAGGCTGGAATGGTGGGGCGCCTAAGTATATGCTTCTGCCGATGGTTGCTCTTTCTCTCTCTTATATTGCCAGCATATCCCGTATTACCCGCGGTTCTATGATCGAAGTCTTGCATTCCAACTTTATTCGCACAGCACGAGCCAAGGGTTTGCCATTGCGAAAGATTATTTTCCGTCATGCGTTAAAACCCGCTTTATTACCCGTCATTTCTTATATGGGGCCTGCATTCGTAGGCATTATCACAGGCTCAATGGTCATTGAGACGATTTTTGGTTTACCCGGTTTGGGCCAATTGTTTGTTAATGGCGCATTAAATCGTGACTACTCACTGGTACTCAGCCTGACGATTCTGGTGGGGGGCTTAACCATCATGTTTAATGCTATCGTTGATGTGCTGTATGCCGTCATCGATCCGAAAATTCGTTACTGAGACTGGAGCACGCAATGTTACTGAATAAAAAAAATAGCGAGGCTCTGGAAAATTTTTCTGAGCAGCTCGAAATAGAAGGCCGCAGTTTGTGGCAGGATGCACGTCGTCGTTTTATGCATAACAAAGCAGCGATTACGAGCTTATGTATTTTGTTTCTGATCACATTATTTGTGATTTTAGCGCCAATGCTGTCTCAATTTGCCTACGATGATACAGATTGGAACATGATGACGATGCCACCGGATTTTGAATCCAGCCACTATTTTGGCACCGACTCATCAGGGCGTGACTTATTGGTGCGTGTTGCCATTGGCGGACGAATTTCGTTGATGGTGGGGATTGCCGCCGCCTTGATTGCCGTGTTATTCGGCACTCTGTATGGCGCAACGTCAGGCTATCTTGGCGGTAAAATTGATATGGTCATGATGCGCTTGTTGGAAATCCTCAACTCTTTTCCATTCATGTTTTTCGTTATCCTTCTGGTCACTTTTTTTGGTCAAAACATTCTGTTAATTTTCGTTGCGATAGGCATGGTGTCATGGCTGGATATGGCACGTATCGTCCGGGGTCAGACATTGAGCTTAAAGCGCAAGGAATTCATTGAAGCCGCTTTGGTTTGTGGTGTTTCTACCCGCCATATTGTTTTACGCCACATCGTACCAAACGTATTAGGTGTTGTGGTGGTTTATGCCTCATTACTCGTACCCAGCATGATCCTGTTTGAATCCTTCTTGAGCTTCCTTGGTTTGGGAACTCAGGAGCCGCTCAGTAGTTGGGGAGCTTTGTTAAGCGATGGCGCTAATTCTATGGAAGTTGCTCCATGGTTATTGTTATTTCCGGCAGGCTTTCTGGTAATGACCCTGTTTTGTTTTAACTTTATTGGTGACGGCCTGCGAGATGCCCTCGATCCGAAAGACCGTTAAGGAGAGCCTATGAATAGCGTAGAAACTGCAAAAAATACTGAATCACTCTTGTCGGTGAAAGACTTGAATGTGACATTCAGCACTCCTGATGGCAACGTGACTGCCGTGAATAAACTAAATTTTGACTTACAGGCAGGGGAAACACTGGGGATCGTGGGAGAATCTGGCTCTGGTAAATCTCAGACTGCATTTGCATTAATGGGATTATTGGCCAGTAATGGTTCTGTCAGTGGCTCTGCTAACTTTAATGGGCGAGAAATTCTCAATTTGCGGGAAAAAGAGTTAAACAGAATGCGGGCAGAAGAGATCTCGATGATATTTCAAGATCCTATGACTTCCCTCAATCCCTATATGCGAGTTGATGAACAATTAATTGAAGTGCTGATGCTGCATAAGAATATGAGTAAAAGCGAAGCCTTCGAAGAATCTATTCGTATGCTGGATGCTGTTAAGATGCCAGAGGCACGTAAGCGGATGAAAATGTACCCGCATGAATTCTCTGGTGGTATGCGTCAGCGCGTCATGATTGCCATGGCATTACTGTGCCAGCCTAAGCTGTTGATTGCAGATGAACCGACAACTGCACTGGATGTGACGGTTCAGGCGCAGATCATGACATTACTTAATGAACTGAAAAAAGAATTCAATACCGCCATTATCATGATTACCCACGATTTGGGTGTTGTGGCAGGTATCTGTGACAAAGTATTGGTTATGTATGCAGGGAGAACGATGGAATATGGCACGGCGCGTGACATATTTTATCATCCCACACATCCATACTCCATCGGGCTATTGAACGCCGTTCCTCGTTTGGATGGTGATGAAGAATCACTGGTGACCATTCAGGGTAATCCTCCCAACTTGTTGCGTTTGCCGAAAGGATGTCCATTCCAGCCACGTTGCCAGTTTGCCACTGAGCGTTGTGCTCACGAAGAACCACAATTGGAAAAATTTAACCTTGGGCGTTTGCGTGCCTGCTTTAAACCCCGGGAGGAATTAGTATGAGCACAATAGCTGAAAAACGTGTCCTGTTGGAAGTCGATGACCTCAAAGTTTATTTTGATATTAAAGATGGAAAGCAATGGTTCTGGCAGCCGGCTAAGACCTTAAAAGCCGTAGATGGTGTGACCCTGAGATTATACGAAGGTGAAACACTGGGCGTCGTGGGTGAATCGGGTTGTGGAAAGTCAACGCTTGCCAGAGCTATTATTGGGCTGGTAAAAGCTTCTGGTGGGGCAGTTACGTGGCTCGGGCAGAACCTGTTGGAGATGGGTGACAAGCAATGGCGGGATATTCGCAATGATATTCAGATGATTTTCCAAGATCCGTTGGCATCGTTGAACCCGCGTATGACCATTGGTGACATTATTGCTGAACCATTGAAAACTTATTATCCCAAAATGAAGGATAGGGAAATAAAAGAAAAAGTTAAACAGATGATGATGCGGGTAGGGTTATTGCCCAATCTGATTAACCGTTATCCTCATGAATTTTCTGGCGGGCAGTGCCAACGTATCGGAATTGCCCGCGCTTTGATCCTGGAGCCTAAATTAGTTATCTGTGATGAACCTGTTTCTGCACTGGATGTTTCCATTCAGGCGCAAGTTGTTAACTTATTGCAGGAATTGCAGCGGGAAATGGGGCTTTCCCTGATATTTATTGCGCATGACCTATCGATAGTGAAACACATATCAGATCGTGTATTGGTGATGTATTTGGGGAATGCGGTAGAGTTGGGAACGTATGATGAGGTTTATCATAATCCGTTGCATCCTTATACCCGGGCACTGATGTCGGCAGTACCGGTTCCTGATCCAGACAAAGAGCGCAACAAACATATTGAATTGCTGGAAGGGGAATTGCCTTCACCGATTGATCCCCCATCTGGATGTGTATTCCGCACCCGCTGTCCAATGGCAGATGCTGAATGTGCTAAGACTCGCCCATTGCTTGAAGGTAGCTTTAAGCATGCGGTGTCTTGTCTCAAAGTTGATCCGCTATAGTGGGTGATGCGGAAGATATATATCATGTGACACTGTCACTGATTTAAACTGACATAAATAAAATGCCCTCATCGTGAGGGCATTTATCTGTTAGTCATATCCTGAGGAGGGTGTGAATAGTTATTTTTTCCACAGGATATGGTAGACAGGGTGAGACTTTTCCCGGCAAATCAAAATGCGGGCAAAAACATCATCAATTTCGGCATCTTCTGATTCTGCCAAGCCAATAATGACTTCTGAGAAAAACTCGGGATCCAACTTAAAATCAACATGCTCAAACCAAATATCAGAAGGCTCCAGTAATTCAGCTCCACCCCGTTCTTCAAATTGCAAATTAAACAATAGACTATCGGCCGGGTCGAGATTAGAGAGGGCTTCTTCCAGAAAGATATCGTAGGCTTTTTCAAGCGCCTCATCCTCAGTCATTCGGTTGTTAATATCCAATTGCATAGAATGTGTCGGTTGATTTTCCATGATGGCAGTATCCGAGATTAATTACAGGGTGAAATTAAAACATGTTCTATATTGAATGCATACTTTTTCTGTCACGAACTATAAAAGAGGGCTGAAAAAGTAGCATACACGTTCAAGAATACGACTCCAAACCGGGCGCTTTTCCCATTCATTGCTGGCAAGCAGCGTTGAACGCATAATATAGTCTTGTTGAACCAGCGTTAAATCATTTCCAAAGTGTTCATCGTCAATCACAACCGTAATTTCAAAGTTCAACCACAAACTACGCATATCCAAATTGACGGAACCGACCATACTAAGCTGCCCATCGACCAAAACACTCTTGGTATGTAATAGCCCATCTTCAAATTGATAGATTTTTACCCCTGCTTCCAATAATTCAGTAAAAAATGCCCGGCTGGCCCAGCGCACCAGAAATGAATTGTTTTGGCTGGGCACAATGATACTAACATCAACACCACGCATGGCTGCGGTACAAATCGCATGCATTAAATCATCACTGGGAACGAAATAAGGTGTGGTAAGAATAAGTTGCTCACGGGCAGAAAAAATAGCAGTCATCAAGGATTGTTGGATTAATTCATCAGGAAATCCCGGTCCGGAAGCAATAACTTGAGCGATATGCCCACTGGCTTGCTCAAATGGCATGATGGTGCTGTCAGGCGGTGGCGGAAGATGACGCTGTCCTGTTTCCATTTCCCAGTCAAACGCATAGATAATACCGAGTGTTGTCGTGACCGGGCCTTCCATTCTTACCATGATATCGACCCATTGCCCGACCCCTGCATTTTGTTTGAAAAAACGAGGATCAACCATATTCATGCTGCCAGTGTATGAAATATGATTATCGATCAGAATAATTTTTCTATGTTGACGTAAGTCCATGCGCCGCAAGAACAAGCGAAAGATATTCACTTTTAGCGACTCGATAAATTCAATGCCGACCTTGCGCATAATATCAGGATATGGGCTGCGAAAAAATTGCCAGCTTCCGGCCGAATCCACCATGATACGACATTTAACACCGCGCTTGGCCGCACGCATCAGGGCATCGGTAACCTGATCGACTAATCCTCCGTATTGCCATATATAAAATACCATCTCAATATTATATTGGGCATTTTCAATATCATGGATAATGGCTTTCAGGGAGTTATCATAAGATGTCATTAATTGCATTTTGTTGCCCCTGACACCTTTGATTTTTTGGCGACGTTCGCACAATTGAAATAGCGGCGTAGCCACCTCACTATTTTCATTGGTAAAAATATGGGAGGATTTTCTTAACTCCGAAAGCCATTTGGCGACAGATGAACGCATTTGTCGGGCTTGCTCCACTCTGCGTTTGCCAAGATGTAATTCGCCAAATGATAGGTAAGCGACAATTCCGACTAAAGGAAGGATGTAAATAATTAGTACCCAAGTCATTGCTGATGTCACTGGACGGCGTTTCATCAAAACACGAATAGTGATACCAGCAATAATCAACCAGTATAAGAAAATCGCCAGCCAGTTAAGTACAGAATAAAAGGTTGTCATACGTGGCAATCAATCCTGTTTATTTAAGTATTTTATACTGTCATTACCACAAGTTTCTAGAAAATTGATCAAACGATCAACCTAATACCATTAATTTAACAGATAGTCGTCAAAGATAATTATAGAAGTTACAGTGTATTATTGATACGCCGAGCTTTTTATGATTTCTTAATCTATCTTTCATCTTAGGACTGATTCTAATGCCTTCTGTATTGATGGTGTAAAGTCAGTTAATACACCTATGTATTAGACGTTTTATATGACAAGACTATTAAAAGTGTTTGCAGTGATGGTGATTGTGCTGATGTTATTGGTGTTGGCGGGGTGGTATACACTTCCACGCTGGCTGCCATCGATTGCCGGTCATTGGCTGCCACAGGGAGTGACGCTTTCTTTGAGCCAACCAAAATGGAAAAAGAATGCACTATGGTTGGATAGGCTGTCATTGAAGGCCAAGACATGTGAATGGATAAATGTATCTGGATTATCCATAGAATATTCACGCCGAGAAAATACCGAAGGCCGTCATTGGGAAGTTCATGTTGCCAATATTGATACTCAAAGCCAATGTTTGGTTCACTTGCCTGTTACTGAAAAACAGTCAGCACCATTATCTGTACAAGATATATTATCCCATATCCCTGTAATTAACCTTGTTGTTGACCATCTTGCCATTATGCCGTGGCAAGAATTCTCGGGCAGACTCCAATTTGATTCCTCATCCCAGAGCCAAACGCTCTCTTATCAGGGTGAGAAATTAACGCTGAACGCACATATTACAGATAAAAAAACGCTCATTATTAATCAATTTTTGGTGAAATTGCCTGAACAGGAAATTAGCCTGAATGGAGATATTACCTTACCTTTAGAGCTTAAATCACTCCCTGAACAAGGCCAAATAACAGCTCATTTATCTGTGAGCCAATACCCGGAACCATTGCAGATGGCATTGAAATGGAAGGGGAAGAGTGGATTGTTTACTGTTATTGGGGAAAAGAGACAGCAATTACTCGCGGAGTTACCTTGGTCATTCGATGCATCTCAATTCTTGATCAGTGATGGTAAATGGCAATGGCTGGCAGCCAACCAACCGTTGTCTGGTGGGATTAACATCAGGCTAGAACAGTGGAAAAAAGGGTTAGCGGGGATGTCTGTCAGTGGGCGGGTAAATCTGGTGACTCAAAATGAGAAAGGTAAAGGCAATGTCGTTTTGTCAGTGCCATCAACACCAATCAATGTGACCAATGCACATATTCCATTCCAGTTAACTGGGCAAGTCAATAGCGGGAAAATGATCATGACCATGTCATTACCTGCTGTTGTCACTGGGCCTTGGGTGGCACCCAAGATCACCTTTCAATCAGGAGCATTGTTTCGTGCATGGGGAAAGGTGAGTGAGACTTTTACTGTTAAAGAAGCTCGTTTGCCTTTAGCGGGCACGTATTTGACTCGTGAGGGTTTTACTGGTCGTCTACAGGCCATTTTGCGGGCGCAAGATAGCTATTGGGGAACATTCAAATTACATCTGGATGGGTATGCAGAAGATTTTATGCCTGATCAGGGAAGCTGGAAATGGCGTTCTTGGGGGAATGGAAATTTACCGCCCCTGCAAGCTAAATGGGACCTTGCAGGTACAGGAAGCTGGAAGCAATCACAGATAACGGTGGATGGATTAAATACAGGGTTTGATCGCATTCAATATGGTCTTGTGCAAATGAAAACACTCCGTTTAAAACTGACTAAGCCATTAGTTTGGGAACGTTCGGCAAGTCGTCCTGCATTTACGGGGGATTTGCAATTATCTGCCCAAAAAACTGAATTTCGATCTGGTGGTTTTTTACCGCCATTTGATTTTAAGGCCACATTGACTGGGCAATCACCAGATAATTTTATACTGAATGGCAAATTACATTCCAAAGGTATTGGCCCGATTCCATTTTATGGACGTTGGGATGGGGAACGATTAAGAGGAGAAGCTCGTTGGCCTCAGCAGTCTTTATTAGCTTTTCAATCCTTGATCCCACCCGATCTGGGAATTACAGTGCGTGGCGGTAAAATTTATGCTCAGGCTGCTTTTTCAGCCGCGAAAGGGCAAGGACTGCGTGCTGGGGGTCACTGGGTAGTGAAAGAGGCGAATATGTGGCTGAAAAACGGGGAAGTTGATGGTTTGGATTTTGTGCTGCCATGGCGTTTGCAGGGACATACTTGGCAGTTGGGATTAACATCACCCGTCCGGCTTCGCATCAAAGCCATTAAGGGGCTGTTTGGCATGCAGAATGTAACAGCCGATTTACTGGGTTTTTATCCACCAACCAATGCACAGCCGTTGGTATTGACTAATGTGAATGTTGATATGCTGGATGGTCAGTTGAAAATGAACAAATTGCAGCTTCCCCAAAAAGAGGCTGCGGTATTGCGATTTAACAAACTGAACCTAAGCAAATTGTTTGGTGTATTAAAAGTGAAGCAAATAGCAATGTCAGGAAAAATCAGTGGTGAATTGCCGATCTTATTAAATGACGAAAAGTGGATTATTCAGCGAGGCTGGGTATCTAATGAAGGATATCTGACCTTGAGGTTGGATAAGGACACGGTTGACTCTATAGGAAAAAATGACTTATCAGCCGGTATGGCAATGGATTGGTTACGTTATTTAGAAATCAGCCGTTCAAAGGCCTATGTGACTCTCGATAATTTGGGAATTTTGACATTACATGCTGAGATCAGTGGGGTTAATCCCGTGGTTGATAAAAAGCGGGAGGTCAGGCTCAACTATCGGCATGAAGAGAATATTTTTCAGTTATGGCGCAGCTTACGGTTTGGCAGTAATCTGGAAGAATGGTTACAGAAAAATATATCGGTGATGTAGGAATTAATTAGATGGAAATAAAACGGCAGGCAGGATTGACTGGGAGTGATAAATGATAACAAAAATTGGATGCAGAATATCATCTGTCAGAATGGGTATGGCGTTGGTAAGCGTAATGTTGATCAACATAGTATTGGTGGGTTGTGTCAGACTGGAAGTTGCGACACCTGATAAGCCCATCAATATCAATATGAATGTGAAAATTGAACATGAAATTCATATTAAGGTCGATCGGCAAGTTGAAGACATGCTCAAAAACAACTCTAACTTATTCTAAGGGCTGGAATATGAAAAAAGCAGGAATGATCTTTATTTTGAGTCTGCTATTCAGCTCCTTTGCTGCGGGAATGACATTGAACGAAGCAAAACAACAAGAGCTGGTGGGAGAAACATTCAGTGGCTATCTGGCACCCGTAAAAAATACCAAAGACGCTCAGTCTGTAGTTAAAAAAATTAATGAAGAGCGGGAAAAAAAATATACTGAAATTGCGGTTCAAAACAATATGACAACAGATCAAGTCGCAAAAATCGCGGGTGAAAAATTGGTGAATCGGGCAACTTCAGGAGAGTATGTTCTTGGTATCAATGGAAATTGGGTGAAAAAATAAGCGCGCCGTTTGGCGCACTCAATCTTTATCAAGCTACCTTTTGTTAGGCTACAGCTTTTTCGAGTTGCGCCTGTCCCATTTTTTCTATGACATCATCTATCGCATCATGGGCATTCTGATGTGCTTGGTTGGCAGGTTCTGCACCGAATGCCAAACCTTCAGCAAACACAAATTCCACATCGGTAATGCCAATAAATTTGAGAAAAACACGCAGGTATGGTGTCATCAAATCTGTAGGGCTATCTTTATGAATACCACCTCGGCTACTCAAGATAATAGCGCGTTTACCTTTTAGCAAACCTTCAGGGCCTTTCTCGGTGTACTGAAAAGTCAAACCAGCACGGGCAACCAAATCAAAATAGGTTTTGAGCTGAGTAGGGATCGTGAAGTTATACATTGGTGCAGTGATGACAATAACATCGTGTGTTTTTAATTCTGCAATCAACTCATCTGACAGTGCTAATGCTGATTTTTGGCGTTCTGTCAATTCTGCATCGCTTGGACGCAAGGCACTGACCAACTCTCCATCCAGTACTGGAACCGGATTTTCAGCGAGATCGCGTGTGGTAATGTTGCTCTCTGAGTGGTTAGCCAGCCATTTTTCAGCAAAATAGTCAGCCATTTTATTACTTTGAGAATATTGAGCCAGAATGCTGGATTTCAGAAGCAGTACTTTATTCATTCTTTACTTCCTTAGTTATCTTAAGAACTATACTTAAGAACTATAACTTTGTTTATGATATGACTGTGTTTTATTTTATATAGAGAATTGTTCAGTCAATAGCTCAATATTTTGAGGTAAGAATTCAAATTCATTGAATAACGGGTGATTGCCCATTAAATTTAGCGCCAATAAAACGGTAAATTGACTAAATTGAGGGTGTATATAAAATACATAGAGTTGCATAAGATATGTTACACTTCTCTGATAGTTAAGTCATAAGAATTATCCTCTGAGCCTGCAAAGACAGCGCTACTCAGTTAAAAACGTCACAAGGATTTATCACGTGGAATCACCTTTGACAGCACCACTTGCTGAATTATTCGCTGAACTTGATCACACCCCGCTGCGCGATCAGTTCCGTTTGAGAAAACGTCTGCATGGAGCAGCAAAAATCAAAAATCAAGCTTCTTTGCAGGCTGTAGCACAATCTATTTCTGCGGATATTGCGACGGCAAAACAGAAAGCGATTAACCGTCAGGCGTCATGCCCTTCGATTCAATACCCTGAAAACCTACCTGTTAGCCAGAAGAAAGATGATATCTATAAAGCCATTCGGGATAATCAGGTTGTTATCATTGCAGGGGAAACAGGTTCGGGTAAAACAACTCAGATCCCGAAAATTTGCCTTGAGTTGGGCAGGGGCATCAAAGGGTTAATCGGGCATACTCAACCTCGTCGTTT
This sequence comes from Xenorhabdus khoisanae, assembly GCF_001037465.1. Lineage (GTDB taxonomy): Bacteria > Pseudomonadota > Gammaproteobacteria > Enterobacterales > Enterobacteriaceae > Xenorhabdus > Xenorhabdus khoisanae. Next base: position 10,749 of record NZ_LFCV01000140.1, on the reverse strand, counting down.
GGCTGCCCGTTCAGTTGCTAACCGCATTGCGGATGAATTGGAAACCCCGCTTGGCTCAACGGTCGGTTATAAAGTACGTTTTAATGATCAGGTCAGTGACAATACGTTGGTTAAGTTAATGACAGACGGTATTTTGCTGGCGGAATTACAACAAGATCGCTTGTTACTGCAATATGATACGTTAATTATCGACGAAGCTCATGAACGTAGTCTGAATATCGATTTTATTCTTGGTTATTTACGTCAATTATTACCAAAACGCCCGGATCTGAAAGTTATTATTACTTCTGCAACCATTGATCCTGAACGTTTTTCCCGCCATTTCAACAATGCACCGATTATTGAAGTGTCAGGGCGGACTTATCCGGTGGAAGTGCGTTATCGGCCTATGGCAGGTGATGATAATGACAGTGATAGGGATCAGCTTGAAGCTATCATTGATGCCGTGGATGAGTTGGGACGAGAAAGCTCTGGAGACATACTGGTTTTCATGAGCGGCGAACGTGAAATCCGGGATACGGCGGATGCACTCAGTAAGCAAAATTTCCCACATACCGAAATCCTGCCACTTTTCGCCCGGTTGTCTAACAGCGAACAGAACCGGATATTCCAGTCCCATGTTGGGCGCCGAATCATCTTGGCAACTAACGTAGCGGAAACATCGCTGACTGTACCCGGAATCAAATATGTGATCGATACCGGCTTTGCGCGCATTAGCCGATACAGTTATCGAACTAAAGTCCAGCGCTTACCGATAGAACCTATTTCTCAGGCATCTGCCAATCAGCGAAAAGGGCGCTGTGGTCGTGTTTCAAACGGAATTTGTATCCGTCTCTATTCGGAAGATGACTTTTTATCACGTCCGGAATTTACTGATCCTGAAATTCTGCGCACTAATCTGGCTTCTGTTATTTTACAGATGACCTCTATTGGTTTGGGAGATGTCAGTGCATTTCCATTTGTTGAAGCGCCGGACAAACGCAATATCCAAGATGGTGTCCGTCTTCTGGAAGAACTGGGGGCTATTGATCCTGAATCCCTGTCAGAAGGAAACTACCGGCTGACTGCCATGGGGCAGCAATTGGCACAGTTACCTATCGATCCACGTTTGGCTCGTATGGTTTTAGAAGCCAAAGCACATGGGTGTGTTCGTGAAGTAATGGTGATTACTTCAGCATTGTCGATCCAAGACCCACGAGAAAGACCACTGGAAAAGCAGCAAGCTTCCGATGAAAAACATCGTCGTTTTGCGGATAAAGATTCAGATTTCATTGCGTTCCTGAAATTGTGGGATTTTCTGGTGGAACAGCAGAAAGCGCTTTCCAGTTCCCAATTCCGCAAGCTTTGCCGTCAGGATTATCTGAATTATCTTCGCGTTAGAGAATGGCAGGATATTTACACCCAGCTACGCCAGGTTGTTAAAGAAATTGGTTTGCCGATCAACAGCCAGGAAGCGGATTATAAAAGTATTCATATTGCTTTGCTGACGGGTTTATTATCCCATATCGGGCAAAAAGACACAGATAAACAGGAGTATACAGGCGCGCGTAATGCCCGTTTTTCTATTTTCCCTGGCTCTGGCTTATTTAAAAAGCCACCTAAATGGGGAATGGTAGCCGAATTAGTGGAAACCAGCCGCTTGTGGGGGCGTATTGCTGCACGTATCGAACCTGAATGGGTAGAGCCATTGGCAGCACATTTAATTAAGCACCATTACAGCGAACCTCATTGGCAAAAATCGCAGGGCGCAGTAATGGCAACGGAAAAAGTCACCCTGTATGGTTTGCCAATTGTGGCGGGGCGTTTGGTGAATTATAGTCAGATTGATCCTCTGCTATGTCGTGAATTGTTTATCCGTCACGCATTGGTGGAAGGGGATTGGCAGACACGTCACTCATTTTTCCGCGCTAACCTGAAACTGCGTGAAGAAGTTGAAGAACTGGAACACAAATCCCGTCGACGGGATATTCTGGTAGATGATGAAACGTTGTTCAGTTTCTATGATCAGCGAATTGGCAAAGATGTTATTTCATCCCGCCATTTTGATCGCTGGTGGAAAATAATAAGTAAAGATCAACCAGAATTGCTCAATTTTGAAAAGAGCATGTTGATCAAAGGCGATGCCAATAAAGTCAGTGCGTTGGATTATCCGAATTATTGGCATCAGGATAATTTGAAATTCCGCCTGAGTTATCAGTTTGAGCCAGGAACCGATGCCGATGGCGTGACTGTGCATATTCCGTTGCCGGTGTTGAATCAGGTAAAAGATGAAGGTTTCGACTGGCAAATTCCGGGCATTCGTCACGAATTGGTTGTTGCGTTGATTAAGTCATTGCCAAAGCCAATACGCCGTAATTTTGTACCTGCACCTAACTATACGCAGGCATTTTTGGAGCGGGTCACCCAACCTCAGGCTACCTTACTGGATAGCCTTGAGAAAGAATTACGTCGTATGACAGGTGTGACAGTGTCACGTGAAGATTGGCAATTGGAACAAGTTCCAGATCATCTTAAGATCACATTCCGCGTTTTGGGCGAGAAAAATAAACCGTTAGCGGAAGGCAAGAATTTGTCGGAGCTGAAACTAAAATTAAAAGGGAAAGTTCAGGAAACACTTTCAGCAGTAGCTGATGATGGCATTGAACAAAGTGGGCTGCATATTTGGAGTTTTGGCGAATTGCCTGAGCGCTATGAGCAGAAACGCGGTGGTTATTCCGTTAAAGCATTTCCGGCATTAGTGGATGAAAAAGACAGTATTGGCATTAAATTGTTTGAGACTGAATCTGAACAGCAAAATGCGATGTGGGAAGGAACTCGTCGTTTGTTATTGCTGAACATTCCATCACCGATTAAATATCTGCATGAGAAATTACCGAACAAGTCCAAATTAGGTCTGTACTTTAACCCATATGGAAAAGTATTAGATTTGATTGATGATTGTATCTCTTGTGGTGTGGATAGATTGATCGCAGAAAATAGCGGGCCAGCGTGGAATGAGCAGGCGTTTTCCTGTTTGCAGGATAAAGTCCGTGCCGATTTGAATGATGCAGTCGTTGATATTGCCAAACAGGTGGAGCAGATCCTGACGGCGGTCTTTAATATCAACAAGCGCCTGAAAGGGCGGGTAGATATTGCCCTCGCACTGGCGCTATCGGATATTAAAGAGCAAATTTCCGGTCTGGTCTTTAATGGATTCGTAACTTCTCATGGCTGGAAGCGTCTGGCAGATGTTCTGCGTTATTTGAATGGTATTGATCGTCGGCTGGAAAAATTAGCGGTTGATCCCAACAAAGATAGGGCACACATGAGCCGGATTGAGCATATTCAGCGCCAATGGCAACAATGGCAGGCAAAATTGTCTAGCCAGCAGAAACAATTGCCGGAAGTGAAAGAAGTTCGTTGGATGATTGAGGAACTTCGGATTAGCTTATTTGCCCAGCAATTGGGGACTGCGTATCCAATATCAGATAAACGTATCTTGCAGGCGATGGAAAATATCACATTGTGATCTTGAAGATTATGGGCTGTTTTTGTTTTATGGCAGCCCATAAATTTGTCTTTGATTAGGGAAGTGTTACTAATACATTTATAGTTACAACATACAAATAAATTAAACTCCCATAACCACAAACTATGGGAGCACATCGACATATTCCCTCATAAAAATTCTATAAGGGAATTGTAGGACTATAATTGTGTGGCAGCTTTCATGGCGCGAACAAAAGCCATTAACTTTTCCAGCATCACCTGAGGTTGGTGAAGATTTTCTTCGATGATTTTTACAATGGCAGAACCTGAAATCGCACCTTTAGCACCATTATTGAGTGCAATTGTCACCTGTGAAGGTTCGGAAATACCAAAACCTTGTAGGGCAGGGGCAGCATGATATTCTTGGAGCTTATTGACCAGATGGCCCAATGGTTGTTTGGCACGATTTTCACTACCAGTTACTCCCGCCCTTGATAGCAGGTAAGTATATCCACGTCCAAATGAAGCAATTTCACGCAGTAAATCATCATCTGCATTCGGGGGGCAGATAAAGATCGGGGCAATGTCATATTTCATGGCGGCTGAACGGAAAGGTAACGATTCAGATATCGGTACATCAGCCACTAAAACGGAATCAACACCAGCCTCTTTGCAGCAACGGTAAAACTCATCAATCCCATTGTGGAAGACTAAATTTGCATAGACTAACAGACCAATTGGGGTATCGGGATGTTTAGCCCGAATTTTTGCCAGCAGACTGAAGCACAATGTAGGCGTGACCTTGGATGATAACGCACGTAAATTGGCATTCTGGATAGTTGGGCCGTCAGCAAGGGGATCTGAAAATGGAATACCTAATTCAAGCGCATCAGCGCCACCAGCGATTAATGTATCAATGATTTCCAGTGATAATTCAGGATTAGGGTCGCCCAGGGTGACAAAAGGAACAAAAGCGCCTTGATTTTGATTTTCCAGCTTCTTGAAAAGTTGTTGATAACGTTCCATCAGATTTCCCCTCTGGATTTCAGAATATCGTGAACGGTGAAGATATCTTTGTCGCCACGGCCAGATAAGTTGACAATTAACAACTGCTCTTTATCAGGTTCCTGACGGATCATTTTCAGAGCATAAGCTAACGCATGAGATGACTCTAATGCAGGAATAATACCTTCATTGCGTGATAGTTCCTGAAAAGCAGCCAGTGCTTCTTCGTCAGTAATTGAGACATAATCAGCTCTGCCGATGCTGTTTAAATAGGCATGCTGCGGACCGACGGAAGGAAAATCTAACCCGGCCGAGATAGAGTAAGACTCTTCAATCTGCCCATCTTCCGTCTGCATAATCGGGGCTTTCATGCCAAAGTAAATGCCTAATTTTCCGTGTTTCAATGGAGCGCCATGTTCACCCGTTTCGATACCATGTCCGGCAGGCTCAACACCGATCAGACGAACGGTATTTTCTGGAATAAACTCAGCAAACAGGCCGATAGCATTTGAGCCTCCGCCGATACAGGCAATAACTGCATCGGGCAGGCGTCCTTCTTTTTCTAAAATCTGTGCCTTGGCTTCTTCACCAATCATGCGTTGGAATTCTCGTACTATCGTCGGGTATGGATGAGGGCCTGCTGCCGTTCCCAATAAGTAGTGGGCTTTTTCATAGCAGCCAGACCAGTCACGCATTGCTTCGTTGCAGGCATCTTTCAAAGTTGCGGAGCCGCTGTGAACAGGGATCACTTCAGCTCCCATCAAACGCATGCGAAAAACATTGGGGGATTGACGTTCAATATCTTTTGCACCCATATAAATACGGCATTTCAACCCCAATAACGCACAAGCCAACGCGGTTGCGACTCCATGCTGACCTGCGCCTGTTTCAGCAATGATTTCGTTTTTTCCCATTCGCTTAGCTAACAATGCTTGCCCCAAGACCTGATTGGTTTTGTGTGCGCCGCCGTGGAGTAAGTCTTCACGTTTTAGGTAAAGACGAGTTTTCGTACCTTTAGTCAAGTTGTGACACAGGGTTAAGGCTGTGGGCCTGCCTGCGTAGTTTTTCAATAAATCTTGAAATGCCTGCTGAAATTCAGGATCTCTTTGTGCCTCAATAAAGGCTTCTTCTAATTGATTAAGTGCAGGGACCAAAATTTGAGGGACAAATTGTCCGCCAAAGTCGCCAAAATAAGGATTCAATTTACTCATTATTCTACTCATCCATTTTTGTCTGAAAAATTAGTGATAACAGCGTAATTGTTGAAATACCTGTTTGATTTTTTGACTGCTTTTGATGCCCGGAGAAACTTCGACTCCAGAGTTAAAATCCAGTCCATAACAGCCGAGTGTTGCCGCTTGTTGGCAATTTTCTGCATTCAGGCCGCCTGCCAACATATTGTTATGCTGAAGTCGTGGATTAATTAACTGCCAGTCAAATGGTTTCCCTGTACCGCCTGAACCATTATCCAGCAATAAATGATCCACATTAGGTATTTCGGAAAATTCCGCAGTTTTGGACATATCGATAGCTTTCCAAATTTCACAGTGTTCAGGTAAAACAGCACGTAATATATTGATATAACCCTCGTTTTCATGTCCATGTAGTTGAACGGCGGTAAGTGAAAGTGTACGGGCGATACCACTGACAACATTGACGGGTTGATTCTGAAATACCCCGACATATTGTAAAGAAGCTTCATTGATGATCTGTTGGGCTTTTTGCAGGCTCACTTTACGCGGTGATTTTTCTGCAAAAATGAGGCCACCGTAGACTGCGCCCATCTGCAATGCCGTTTTGGCATCTTGTGGGCGGGTTAAGCCACAAATCTTGTTATCACCTAAAATCAGGCGGCGTAAAGCGAGATCTAAGTTTTGCTGTGCCATTAAAGAGCTGCCAATGAGAAATCCATGGGCAAATTGGCTTAATTCGCGCACTTGACGATGCTGATGGATGCCGGATTCGCTGATAATGATAGTGTCTTTGGGTAAACCAGCCGCCAGTTTACGAGTGCGTTCTAAATCAATGGACAAATCGCGCAGATCCCGATTATTGATACCAATAACCTTGGCGCCCAATTCAATTGCCCGTTGCCGCTCATTTTCGTTACTGACTTCGGTCAGTACGCCCATATCAAGACTGTGTGCCAGTGCGGATAAATCACGGTATGTATCGTCATCAAGAACGGAAAGCATCAGTAAAATAGCGTCGGCCTGATAATAACGGGCGAGGTAAACCTGATAAGCATCAATAATAAAATCTTTGCATAGAACCGGTTGGTGTACGGCAGAACTGACCATTTTGAGAAAATCATAACTGCCTTGAAAGTATTTTTCATCGGTCAAAACAGAGATTGCAGCAGCATAAGGCTGATAAGTTTTAGCAATGCGAACAGGATCGAAATCTTCACGAATTAATCCTTTTGAAGGGGATGCCTTTTTACATTCTAAAATAAAAACAGTCTGATTATGGGTTAAAGCCTGATAGAACCGACGATGACTCGGTACAATGGCATCAATAAAACTCTCCAGTGGTTGTTCTGCTTTACGAGTAATCAGGTAAGCCGCTTTATCATCAACAATTTTCTGTAATATGCTGGTTTTCATGATTAAATCCTTGCCGCCAATGCTGTCACTTTTTCATAAGCATGACCGCTATAAATGGTATTGAGTGCCAATTGTGTATTTTCCCGTAGATCTTCGTGCCCATGAATTTTCATCAAGAGAGCAACATTCGCTGCTACAGCATCGGCATGAGCTTTTTGCCCCCGGCCTTGCAGTAACAGCGCCAACATATCGCGATTCTCTTCCGGGGTTCCGCCTCTCAGTGAAGATATAGAATGGCCCGGTAAGCCAAAATCTGCTGCCGTTAATCGGTACTGTTTAATTTCGCCATGATTGAGTTCTGCAACATAGGTCGGGGCATGTAAAGCGACTTCATCCATACCGCCACTATGTACAACGGCGGCGCGTTGATAACCTAAAACCTGTAGGGTACGAGCTATGGGTTCTACTAATTCAGAACTGTAAACTCCAATGAGTGATAAGGGAGGGCGAGCAGGATTAATCAACGGGCCAAGTACGTTGAATAATGTCCGGGTTTTTAATTGCTGGCGAACTTGTGCTGCATGACGAAAGCCACTGTGATATTGAGGGGCGAATAGGAAACAGACACCAATATCATCCAGAGCACGGCGTGAATCTTCGGCACAAGTATCCAATGCAATGCCGAATGCCGCCAGTAAATCGGATGATCCAGAACGGCTGGAAATACTGCGGTTCCCATGTTTTGCCACTTTAAGCCCACAGGCTGCGGCAATAAAGGCGCTGGCCGTTGAAATATTGATACTGTTTGTACCGTCTCCGCCTGTGCCGACGATATCACAAAACATGTAATCAGGACGAGGAAAGGGAACTGCATTTGCCAGAAATGCCTGGGCCGCACCTGCAATTTCTTGTGGTTGTTCACCATGTAGTTTCAGACTAATTAATACAGCAGCCAATTGTGCATCACTCAACTCACCCTGAATAATGGCAGTGAATAGTTGCTGGCTTTCTTGCTGTGTCAGTGTTTGGGCACTGAATAATTTTTGAAAAATCAATTGCATTTTCCCATTCCTTCAAGTTTAGTGCCTTTAATTCGATACCTTCAAACCCAACATTTTTAACTCAGTGCCCACGCCAGAGTGTGTTCAAGCAATTTAGCGCCTTGGGTGGTTAAGATAGATTCGGGATGAAATTGAAGCCCACAAACCTTGTGTTCATCATGACGCACTGCCATGACGGTATCACCGCATGATGCCGAGACTGTCAGTGTTGCAGGAACATGCACAGCAGCAAGAGAATGATAACGAGCAACAGGTAGGGGATTTGGCAGGCCGGAAAACATAGCTTGTCCATCATGAGTGGCTGATGTTGCTTTACCATGCAGAATTTCTTGGGCAGCAGAGACTTTTCCTCCATAGGTTTCAATAATCGCCTGATGTCCAAGGCAAATGCCAATCACCGGAATTTTACCAATCACTTGCTTGACTAATTCAGGCATACAGCCTGCTTCTGACGGTTTCCCCGGGCCGGGTGACAGCATCAAAAGGGGAGATTCCATTTCGTGGAGTTTGGCAATAATGATGTCTGTAGCCACAGTATTGCGATAAATAATGACTTGATGGCTATGGGTTCTCAGTTGGTCCACGAGGTTATAGGTGAAGGAATCAACATTATCAAGCAGAAGAATATTAGCCATTAGAATGTCACCTCTACTTGATGGGATTGGGCTATAGCGCGAATGACGGCTCTGGCTTTATTGTGCGTTTCATCTACTTCTGATTGGGGAATGGAATCCAAAACAATACCGGCTCCGACTTGCACAGCAGCTTGACCGTTTTCCACATAGGCAGAACGAATGACAATGCAAGTATCAAAATCGCCTTTGCCAGTGAAATAGCCGACTGCGCCACCATAGCTACCACGCCGTTCGCCTTCATGTTCTGCAATGAGCTGCATGGCCCGAACCTTAGGCGCTCCTGTCAACGTACCCATATTCATGCAAGCCTGATAGGCATGGAAAATATCCAAATCATGGCGAAGCGTACCGACAACACGGGAAACCAAGTGCATGACAAACGAATAACGATCGACTTTGGTTAAATCGGCGACATATCGACTGCCCGGTTCACAAATGCGTGCCAGATCGTTACGTGCCAAATCAACCAGCATCACATGCTCAGACATTTCTTTCGCGTCAGTACGCATTTCCAGCTCAATCCGGCTATCAAGGTCGGCATCTAATTCTCCGTTGGCGTTGCGCCCGCGGGGGCGTGTACCGGCTATCGGATAAATTTCTATCTGGCGATTGTTGACATCATATTTAAGGGCGCTTTCTGGTGAGGCTCCGAACAGGCAAAAATCCTGATCTTGCATAAAAAACATATAGGGGCTTGGATTTTGTTTTTTCAATGTGTGGTAAGCACTTAATGGAGAAGGACATGGCAAGGTAAAACGCCGTGACGGAACAACCTGAAAGACATCCCCTTGGCGAACTGATTGCTGCAACTGCTGCACGATATCTGCGTATTGCTCATCACTCCGATTGCAATCAATGGTTATGTCAGACAGTTTGACAGGCAAGAGTGGCTGAAGGGGTTCCGAAATGGCAGAAGCCAATGTTGCCATACGTTCGTCAAGGCGTTGCCTTTCCGTATCGGATTCTCCAAACAGCATAGTTTGTAACGATGAATGCTTATATCGATGGTCAATCATCAATAGTGTTTCTGCGAGATAAAAACAGAAATCAGGGCAGCGCTGGTGGTTTTTTACTGTAGGTAATGGCTCAAACCCAGCCACTAAATCATAAGCAAACAACCCGCCAACGAAAATAGCCTCAGGAGATTCTGAGAAGGATGCCAGTGCTGCAAGAGCACGTAATGCGTCGAAAACAGAATCCGATTTTAGCCGGCTATCCTCGTCCAAATTTTGTTCTGTAGCAGGAAATTGTGCTCGAATAGTCTGTGATTCCATACTCAAACGGGCCTTTTCTGACAGTAAATCAGCGAGTATGGGAAGCAGGTTTTGACCGTTTTTGGTGAGCGCTTCAAAAGTAACTTGTCGTTTGTTGGCGGTAATGCGCATGGCACTATCAATGATCAACATACTTTTGAGGCTCTTTTTACTGTGGATTTCAGCAGACTCTAACAATAACGTAGCGGAACGATTGCCACAAAGCTGATGGAAAAGCAGTGTGGGATCTGTTTTATAAGCAGTATCCATCTGATTTACAGAGATATTAAATTCTTTGCCAGTCATATTTATCCCCTCGTTATTACCTTCGTTCACAAAAACTCAAGTTATAAAAAAACCCGCTTTTTAGGCGGGTTTTGGCACTTGCATATCTGTACTTATGTGCGTGAGCCAACCGCCCTGAATGGGAAGTTGTGCCACCAACCACTGATTTGCATCGTTTTTTGCATAAGTACGATCATTTTAAAATGCCTTATCTTTTAAATGGTATTTTAGTTAAGAATATCTACCGTACTAGTAAACTGGTTCATGGCTGGCTTGTCAATGATTTTTTTACTATCTATAGTCAAACCTATTAATAAATAAACTTAATGGGTTGAGTTTTTTATAAAAAACTAAAATTAAATTCTATTTAAGATATATTGATGTGTGCTTAAATATTTAATTATGCATGTAATACAATTATACAAATTTAAAGCACTTTTTTATAAGAGCAATCCAGTTGTAAATCAGCTTTAATAGACTTGGCGTGATTTAAAAG
>NZ_LFCV01000139.1 GCF_001037465.1 Xenorhabdus khoisanae | reverse complement strand
GGAGAGAATGTTACTGCCAGTGAGAAGATACCCCGTTACGGCTATCTTCCCGGTGATTTGCAAGTGAGAACTGACTATTTTTATGATTTGTCTCGAACCTTACGCTCAATAAGCTGACCGTCCATATCAAAATATCGACTAGGCCATATTTCAGAGGGATGTATTTCGAGATAGTTAGCAATAATCCATTCGCCTTTAGGCCACGGACGGCTAAGCGTATTTGCCAGTGTAGATGAACTGAGTCCCGCTTCACGAGAAACAGCCGCTAAGGTTGTACCACGCTTACGCAATGCTGCAATGATATCGGCTTGATGCCAGTCATTTCTAACGTTATTCATTCCTGCTACCCCTTCCATTAATTGAGAAAATTGATGGTGGCGATTCAGACAGGGTTTGCAATACCGGGAGCTATCGTCCGGCGAGGCCGAAGCCTCCCCCGCCTGAACCGCCATAGAAAAGGCGAACGCAGGCACACTGGTAGAAACATCCTACCAGTGGATAGCTCTACAGGGTTGCAAATCCCTGACCATTGGAGTTTGCCAATGGCGGGGCTACTTTAACTGATTGGTTTATCTAGTTCAATAAGCGAATCAGTAGAAATACTTAACTTTTTACGTTATATCTCTTTATTGCTGTTTCATTCTCAGATATTTTAATAAAGTATTGAGATAATATTCAGTCAAATCATAATGTAAAGCCATTGCTCACATTTTATGGTGTGCAAAATACAATACGTAGAGAGGAAGGTTCTGTTTTGGCTACACAAATCACCCCCCGCCTGATTGAGCTAACTTATGAGGCTGTGCTCAAGTCTTACTGGAGGAGAAATGCTCTTCGAAAATTTCTCTTGGCATCAAATATTTCCAATAGTTTTGTTTCAGCGTGGTCAGATGATGAGTCTAAGCGTGACCTTCTTGATCGTCTTTTCGAAAAATTGCAAACCACAGATAAGGGAAAATCTGTTATCTATCTAATGGCACAAAGTTTGTCAGAGCAGTCCTCTTTTCCAGATCTTAGAAATTGGGAAGACTCAGCACAAAAAACACAAGATGCTCACAAAGCGGTGAATGAACTTAAAGTATATTTAAAACAACAAAATGAAGAATCTCAGAGTAAGAAGGAACGTTCAGAGATCAAGGCGCGAGTTCGTGTTGAAAGAGAGCGTATTCAACGTTCGCTAACGGATAGGGGAAAACTTCAACAATTATTGGAAGATATGAATTTAAGAGTTGGCACGCAAGAAGGTGGTTACGAGTTTGAAGAATGGTTTTATCAGTTACTTAACTTTTGTGAAATACAAAACAGAAAACCATATAAAATCGATGGTCGACAAATAGATGGTTCTTTAACTTACGAAGGTACTACCTATCTCGTAGAGTTAAAATTTACCAAAGATCAGTCTGGAGCCCAAGAAATTGATTCGCTTAAAGCAAAAGTTAATAAAATGGCTGATAATACAATGGGGATAATGGTGTCTATCAGCGGTTACAGTAGCGTGGCAATATCTGAGGCATCAGGAAGTAAAACGACTTTAATAATAATGGATGCTAGTCATCTTTATTTATTTTTGTCAGGTGCTATGAGTTTTGGAGAAATAATTTCAAGAGTAAGGAGACACGCCTCACAAACAGGTGAAGCGTATTTACCAACCAATAAGTTTCATGGTTAGTGAGTGTGGTAAACAATGTAACCTAAATCGTTAATTCGTTCTCCTGAGCGGAGGAGATTATCCGGGATAAACCCGCTTCTCGTTCATAGCTGACTGTCAAATTTAGTCGCACTTTTCTACAGAACACTGTCACATAAAGTAGCGACTAATCCCAAAAATATGTGTAATATCTAACCTTCTTAGCATTTTATTTCATTAATCCCATACTGAATATCCATTAAAAATCAATTAGTTATCTAAATCCCGTCAAAGCTATCCAGTCGCTGTTGTTGTTCTTCACTCAAACTAAAAGCAAAGTCTTCATGCTCTGCCTGCCATGTGCCAAAACTCATCAGGAACGCAATAGCCGGATCTATCTTGTTCGCGGACTTCTTCTTATTAGGCTTGATATTGGCATTAGCGTCCGTTTCCATTACCACATTAGATATCGCCCATGAAAGCACCGGATCGCCGTTGTGACGAATGACCTTGCGGTTAACGAACACCTCAGCGGATTTTGCCACC
>NZ_LFCV01000138.1 GCF_001037465.1 Xenorhabdus khoisanae | reverse complement strand
AGGTAGAAAAAGGTTCAAAAAAATCCCTCGATTAAATCGAGGGATTTGTGTAGAAGAGACAGGTGAGTACGGGGATAAACCGGCCTTCTTCAGACAGACGTTCCATTTGAGCAAGTGTTCCCCGTGAGTACGGGGATAAACCGGTATTTCATGATGATGATGTTTCATGTGATATGTGTTCCCCGTGAGTACGGGAATAAACCGCCTGACTTACCAAATGACTGGACGCAACGTGCGTGTTCCCCGTGAGTTCGGGGATAAACCGGAATAACAAATGAATAAAATTCCTTTCGCTATGTATTCCCCGTAGGTACGGGGATAAACCGCACACGTTCTTGGGCTACGAGGTGGTTGATCGGTATTCCCCGTAGGTACGGGGATAAACCGGCTAAAATTGGGTATCAACAGAAAATCCGTGCGTATTCCCCGTGAGTACGGGGATAAACCGTTCTCTATCTGTACCGTGCCATCATCAGCCACGTGTTCCCCGTAAGTACGGGGATAAACCGCCGCAGCGCAAAGGAGCGACCAGCGGGAGTGAGTGTTCCCCGTAGGTACGGGGATAAACCGGAATACGAAGCGGCACAGGTTTATTTTTCTGGGTGTTCCCCGTAAGTACGGGGATAAACCGGATGGTTGGTGCGATGACACTAGCGGCGAGTCGTGTTCCCCGTAAATACGGGGATAATCCACTGTTAGGACGGGTTACTTACCCAATTCTCCCAATGCCCTACGTATTGGCGTATGCTGCTTAATCAGCTCTTGCAATACTTCTTTCAATAACTGACTCTTGCCATTGCCCAATGGCTCCAGCACACTTTTTTCATGGGATTCTGCTTCAGACAGTAAGCCTTCTACCACTTGCAGACCTGCCTCTGTCAAACGCACCAAGGTAACGCGGCGATCACCGCCACCGTTGGAAAAACGTGCTACGTACCCCTGCAATTCCAAGCGCTGCAAAACGCGGGTAATGGTCGGTTGTTTACTGACCGTTTTCTGGGCCAAAAGGCTGATACCGACCGGGCCGCTTCCCGCCAACGTCGATAACACCCGCCATTCCAACACTGACAATCCCTGCGCTTCAACGGTATCATGAAATTCAGAGGAAACTAGCATCCATGCCTGCCCAAGCAAGGCAGGCAAGTAATTGTCAACAAACACTTTTGCATCTGGCATAAGTTGAACAACCCTTTTTATCTCAGGAGGTTTTTTGTTTTCCGATTCTAAAAGGTTCATCCATGAAAAACACGCCCACGACCGTGATTCAATCAATATTTTCCTGATAACAGTGAGCCAAATCTCGGAACGTATGTATCCAACCCAAGCTGTTTCAATATCATGTAGGTTGTCGCCACAGATGAGGAAATAACAGGCAATCCAATACGATCTTCGATCAGGGGCACTGAGGCCAGAGAAGGCATTTGTACGCAGGCAGAAGCCACCATCACATCCACATTGCTGTTGAGCCGTTTAGTAATTTCCAACGGCGCAAGGGGATCTTGTCGTCCGACATCAAGGTTATCGGGGATCTCCAATGAGATGCTATCGATAACTTCAATCCCCTCGTTCTCAATGTAATCAATCACCAATTGAGTCAATGGCTTCATGTAAGGCGTCAATATTGAGATCCGTTTCGCTCCCAAAGCATGTAATCCATCCACCAGCGCCCCTGCACTGGTCACAACCGGAGCCGGATAACCGTTCTCTGATGTCCGCAAGTGAAGGCGTTTTTCAGAGATTCGGTGATATCCTTTGCCCATGCTCATAATCGCCACCAAACAGGCATACCCCAACACATCCACCGCAGCATCCGATAATTCAAGCGCACAGCGATCGCTATCCGCATCCATTGCCGCCAGTTCTTCTTTCGTGACGTTTTTCATTCTCATGCGACTGGCATGAAAGGTAAAACGCTCAGGGCTAACCGCTTCACGAGTACGCAGAATGGCCGGAATTTCCGTTTCCATTGTCGTATTTGAAGAAGGCACAATCTGCCCAACCCGAAAATAACGCTTCTCGTTCATGGCAGGTTCTCCTGTGAGGGATCAGCCCAATCAACATAGGTATTCAGATCAGTCTGCTCCGGAGGTAGATCTGTAAACTGGATCGGATTCATCGGGCGGCGATTTACTTTGAGATCGAAAATATCAAAACGGTTGTAATGCCCTGTAATATCATGCATCTGACGAGGCTGAATGCAGCGATTCAGATCGATATCTGCATAGACAATCCCTTCTTCATCAATCAGGGGATCACCCATCACGCGGCCATCAGGCCCGATAATTCCCGTAAATGCGCTATTAGGACGTGCCAACAGTTCTTCGGCTTCAGGATGAGTGGCTGTCATCGCTTTTACGATTTCTTGTGAGATAGTGGAACAAGAAACGATGGTAAAAACTTTCCCTTCAAAGCAATGGGCTGCCGCCCGTAAGCGGATCGCCTCAGCCATGTCATAATCCGGAGGTGCAACAGGCAGAGCAATATAGCTGGCAACATGTACCAACTCTCCCTGAGACAATAAAGCAAAACGCGCCAATGTATTGGTATTCTCTCCGCAAGCCAGCGCACCTAATGGGCCAATGCGGGTATCATGTACTTTTAGCGAAGAAGCGTCCCCGTTCGCCCACGTGAGTTTCTCTGCCCATGTCGGCACCAGTTTCCGATGGCGTCCCAAAATGCGGCCTTCATCAGAAATAGTCACCAACGTGTTATAGAGCGTCGCGATGCCATTGGGACTACGCTCATTCACGCCGACCACAACATTGATGTGATGGCGTGCCGCAGCCAGTGCGATTTTATGGATCTCCGGACCCGGCACTTCAATGGCAGATTTGCACAGTTTTTCAAACCACGGGCTACCCTGAACAGGATTCATGACCCAGTTCCAATAAGGATAACCAGAAACAAATACCTCAGGAAAAGCCACCAGATTAGCGCCATTGTCGGCTGCTTCACGGATCAGCCGACAAACAAGCTCAACCGTCGCTTCCGTATCCAGAAAGATAGGTGCAGCCTGTACCGCAGCCGCCTTGAACTTAGGGAGATTCAGCATATCAGGCTCCTGTATTTCCGTTCTTACACGGCGATAACGGAATGGCGCAAATCACCAATCTTTTCAAGATGTGCTTCAACAACATCCCCCGGCCATAGCCACTCTTGTGGATTGCGTCCTGCCCCGACACCTTCCGGTGTTCCCGTAGCGATAATATCCCCCGGTTCCAATGTGATACCCTTGCTGATATCTGCAATCAGGGTGTTAACCTTGAATAACATATGGCGTGTATTGGAATCCTGTTTGGTGACTCCGTTAACTTTTAGGTTAAGCGCAAGATCTTGGGGATCGGGAATTTCATCCGCGGTGACAATGCAGGGGCCGAAAGGTGCGTAAGTATCTTGCCCCTTAGAGTAGATCCATTGCCCGGCACGGCGGCAATCACGGGCGCTCATATCGATAATTAAGCTATAGCCGAATACATATTTCAGCGCTTCAACTTCCGATACCCCCTTGGCGCGCGTCCCGATAATCACTGCCAGTTCCACTTCCCAATCCAATTGCTGGGTGATTCCACTGTTGTGTTCAATTGCATCACCCGGGCCAATCACCGTGGTTGGCGGCTTCGAGAAAATGACAGGCTCTTTTGGCAGATCTTTTGCCGTATCCAGAGTCCGGCTGGATTCAGCCACATGTTCAACATAATTCAGGCCAATACCAAAGATGTTTTTCCGTGGACGAGGGATCGGTGCCAGTATTTTCACATTCTGCAATGGCAGGGCTATGTCCACTGGCCATAAGTCTTTAAATGAATCCAGCAACGCCGTTGCACTGCTCACGGCCAAGGGTCCCAAGTCAATAAAATCCAGCATATTATCCGGCAGTACGTTACCCACATAGGCGGCTAACTTTGCTAAATCCACCACATGGTTATCCACAATTGCCCCTAATCGTGTGGCAGCCGTCACTTCAGTACGGTAAGTGATTAAACGCATCTTTATCCTCCCACTCGTTGGTGCCCATCGTTATCAATCAGGGCTTCTTCGTAATACAAATGCAATGTCTGTATGACCGGCAGGTCGCTGAAACAGAACAAGCAAGCATCTTCTGTTTGTGAGCTATTCACATGTTCATGGAATGCCCATGAAGGAACGCAGAAAATATCCCGCTCCTGCCAATCGAACCGCTGGCCGTCAATCACGGAATAACCCTGTCCTTTCGCTACCTGATAGATGAAACTGCCGGTATGCCGATGCGCCTTGCCAACGAAGCCCGGCCTTAACAACTGCATACTGGCACCGAGAGTCGGCATGACATGACCCCCTGTCAGCGGATTGGTGTAATGCATCAGAATGTCATCAAAAGGTGAGCCTTCTGAAACACGGGCATAACGTTGTAAGGCTTCATAAGTTGCTCCCCATTGATATCTGAACAGCGGAGAATATGGCTTATTCCAGCCGACATTTTGGGGACGCAGGGCGGGTGCGCCCCAAAGCCCAACAGAGGAATCCAGCGGTTCAGTCACAGCCTGACGTAAGTCAGGGTGTACCTTATAAAAACCTGCTTCCAGCACATTGACCAGCGGCATATCCAGACCGTCCTGCCATATACACTGTGAACCATCAGAATCAACGCCGTGTTCATGCCATGTCCCAGTGGGGGTTAAGACAAAATCATTCGCTTCCAGCAACATTTTCTGCCCATCGACAATGGTATAAGCGCCGTGTCCTTCCATGATAAAACGCAGGGCGGAAGAAGAGTGGGCATGGGCCGATGCGGCTTCACCCGGTCGCATGGTCTGAAGACCGGAATAGAGCAACCCCACTGCGGCAGATAAACCCGACTTTTCAGAATTATTCAGATAAACCACACGACGCCCCGCTTTTTCTGGTGTGACCAAATCGGCAGATTTAAGGACGAGTTCACGCAAATCACGATAGCGCCAAAGTATCGGAACCGATGCTGACTTCGGTTGCCACGGTTCAATTTTATTGGCGATTGTCCAGAGTGCCCCTGTCCTGTATGTTTCCAACTCCTTGTAATACGCCAACAGTTCAGGACTATCAGCGACATTAGCACGGCCGGCAATATCTTCCCGGTATCGATCATGGGATTGAATATTTTCTTTTTGAGACATGGGATATCTCCTGTACGGATAAAGTCGAAAGTGACTGCAATTTGAAACCTATTGGGTATAGCTCGTTCTTTGCTATAACTTGTTCTTTGCTATAAATTGCTCTTTGCCGTAAAGATAGGGTTTCGGCCAACCAATATTCCAGCCGTATCTGGCGCATTCATGTAGCAGCCAGGCAGCATTGGATAAGAATGGGCGTGATAAGGCACAGAGATCGGCGCGACCAGAAGCAATAATGCCGTTGATTTGATCTGCATCTGTAATCGCGCCGACAGCAATAACCGGCACTTTGCCCTCATTACGAAGGCGATCAGCCATTGGGGTCTGGTACATTCTCCCGTAAATGGGTCGCTGTTCAGCGGAAACCTCACCCGTGGAGCAATCCACCATATCCACCCCCGCTTCACGAAAATATTGAGCAATCACGACCGCGTCATCAACGCTCGTTCCTCCCTCAACCCAATCGGTAGCAGAGATACGCACAGATATCGGTAATTCAGCAGGCCAGATCTCACGCACCGCCTTAAAAACAGACAACGGGAAACGCAGCCGGTTTTCCAGTGATCCCCCATACTCATCATCACGCTGATTAGTGAGCGGTGAAATAAAGCTGGAGAGCAAATAACCATGAGCAGCCTGAATTTCCAGCCAGTCAAAACCCGCGTTGATGGCACGGCGTGTCGCCGCGACAAACTGGTCAATGATTTCACTCATCTGCGCTTTAGTGATAGCGGCAGGCACTTGTGAAACGCCGGGGAGATAGGGGATGGCTGATGCCGAAACCAAGGGCCAGTTGCCCTCCGGCAGAGGATGATCGGATTGTTCCCATCCCAGTTGCGTTGATCCCCGGCGTCCTGCATGGCCCAGTTGGACCCCTATCAGCGTATCTGTGTTCTGATGGACAAAATCAGTGATCGTCTTCCATGCCTGTACCTGTTGTTCATTCCACAACCCTGTGCAAGCTGGCGTCACGCGCGCCTGCGGTGAAATCGCTGTCATTTCAGCGATCACCAAACCTGCTCCCCCCAATGCCCTGCTACCAAGGTGAATCTGATGGAATTGCCCCGGCACACCATCCACTGCGCTATACAGCAACGTAGGAGAAACGACGACACGATTTTTCAGGGTCACACCCCGTATTTTATAAGGTGTCAGCAACGGCGGGACTAAGGGAAATTCGTGATTAAGCTGTTGGGTAAACCAACGTTCATAATTCTCCAACCATGCTTTATCCCTTAATCGCAGGTTTTCATGGGAAATACGTTGTGAACGGGTCAATAATGAATAAGCAAATTGTTCAGGCGGCAGGCTTTTATAACGCGCCACATTTTCGAACCATTCCGTTGAGTTGCGCGCTGCGTTCTGGATCTTCAGTACTTCCACACTGCGCACTTTCTGATAATGTGACAAACCCGCCGGTAAATTCCCTTGATAGGCTTTCAGGCTGTTCGCCAGTTCAATCGCATCTTCCAGTGCCAATTTCGTACCGGAACCAATGGAGAAATGGGCTGTATGGGCCGCATCCCCCATTAACACGATCGGGATATGTTTGCCGCTGCTCTCCTCCGGTTTGATCCAATGTACCCAATGCGTACAAATAACCCGGGGGAAGCGTATCCAAATGGCCGCCCCACGCAAATGTGCCGCATTAGCAATTAATTCATGCCCATCCAACCACTGCGCGAATATCTTTTCACAGTATGCGATGCCCTCTTCCTGTGACATTTTGTCGATGCCCGCAGCCAACCACGCCTCTTCCGTCGTCTCAACAATAAAAGTCGATAGTCCTTCCTGAAATTGATAAGCGTGAACCTGAAACCAACCATGTTCTGTTTCGACAAACAGAAACGTAAAAGCATCAAATATCTTTCGGGTTCCCAGCCAGACAAAACGGCAATGGCGTTGATCGATATCCGGCACAAACACTTCCGCATAACGGGTACGGATCTGACTATTGATCCCATCAGAAGCAATCAGTAAATCTGCATGATATTGGCGGGCGATTTCCTGCTCATCTTCAACCTGAGTTTCGAACACTAATTCAACGCCTAACTCCTGACAGCGATCTTGCAGAATATTCAGTAATCTTTTACGACCAATGCCAATAAATCCATGGCCGCCACTGCGGTTTAGCGTTCCTTTGAAGTAGATATCAATATCGTCCCAACGGCAGAATTCCCCGCCAATCGTTCTGGCTGAAACGGGATCTGCCATATTCAGGTTTTCCAGCGTTGCATCCGAAAACACAACGCCCCAGCCAAAAGTGTCATACGGACGATTGCGCTCGATCACCACGACACGATTATCAGGATTTTGCAGTTTCATCAGCAGGCCGAAATACAATCCTGCCGGGCCACCGCCAATGCAGACTATATTTATACCTTCATTATTTATACCTTCGTTTATAGCTTTTATGCTCATGCTTCCTCTCCTGTCACCACGATGCCTGTCACGATAGGGTTCACCTACGCGATGGCCCGGTTAGGATATAAATTTGGTTAAGGCATCTGTTCAGTTAACGCATCTGTTCAGTTAACGCATAGTAAAGCTCATCAGGTATGGGGATGGCTTGGTGGGTATCCAGTGAAGTCGTGACGTAAGTCTGAGTGACACTCATCCTCAATTCTCCGCCTTTGCTGATACAACGTTGAAGCAATTTCAATGATCTTCTGCCGATTTTCTCAACATTTAATTCCAGCCAAACCTGATCCCCCATTCTGCTGATAGCTTTAAATTCCGCCTCTAAATGAACCGTTGGCAGGCCAAAGCGATATTTAGCAATGTAATTGGCATACCCCATTGGTGTTAATTCATCGAACCAATCTTCCAGCAAATTGTTGAACATCACGAAATACTGAGGATAAAAGACGATTCCCGCAGGATCACATTCAGCAAACCGAATTTTATGCGGCTGTACAAATCTGAGCAGGCTCATTGCAAATTCCTCCTTAATACCGTTGTTTCAATGTATTGTTTTAATATAAAGAGAGTCGCCGTTGGCATTCGCGTAATTGGTTGCCATGTTCATCCGCCAGTGCCGCTTTACGCAGTTGCCGCAAGCTGGCAGGAGACAGGTGATTCAGATGGTGATCAACAATGTCCATCAGGGTTTGGAAATTGCGCAGTCCGCGGATGTAGGTATCGCCATATCCTTTGATCAATCGCTGACATTGTGCAATTTCCAAAGCCAGCTCCGGATCACGTTTTGCTGTTACCACTATTCGCTGTAACCAGCTTTCAATCCGTTTTGTTTCATGCTGAAAACGCAGAGTATGGCGACGCATTCGACGCCAGTTCGCCAACGTATAAAACAGCAGGTATCCCCAAATTGAACTCGTGGTAATCACACGGCCACGACTGAGTAATTTCGCCAGCATTCGCTTAACGAAATGGGAACGAGACAGCCAGCGACCAACACTGGCAGGTAAGGTATCGCATACTTCTTCCACTCTGGGATGCAGAAATTCATTGATCTCAATAAGTTGATCGTCACGTGCCTTTACGTCCTTACGAACCCGCTTGAATCGACTGGCACGGATCTTCAGATCAGCCACCCGAATGGTATCTTCATAAGCCATCCACAGCGCCAGATGACGGGCGGTTTCGTGCAGTAATTGCTCATCATGCCTGACTGCCTGATTGATCAAATGCTGCAACCGATCGAGATACAAACTGGCATAAGCCGGATCTTGATAATCAATTAAACGTCTGATCCCTTCGATAGCAATGCCATGGATGCAAGACGGCAATTCTTGCTGGATACGCAGCAAAAGGTTACTCACGCTACTATGCTGTGTAGTAGCGTGTTGTATAGAAGCGTGCTGTGTAGTAGCGTGTTGTGTAGAAACCTGTTGGTCAGACAGGTTGCGTTTAAAAACGTGCTGACAGGAAAAACGCATTTTTTTCCGAATACCGGGATTTGATGCCCCTGACTGTACCCGACTCATTCCTAATCTAAAGGCTTGTAGGCTCGGTTTTACTCCCACTCCACCCTTGATGATCGTCTCTTCAAACTGGATGCGATTAAACGGCAGGATTTCCGTACCACAGAGTGCGCCAAATAACACTGCACTGATTACGCTGCCGCTCTTCTCAGCCATCAGCGCCATATCAAAATGAATAAAACGCAAAGCTGTCTGGCGGGATTGCTGGATCAACACTCCGCTATCCACACGTCCATCCCCCATTGATGATTTTTCCTCTATTGAGTACACCCGATGGCTCGAAGCGATCAACGTCGTGCGATCCGGCGTCACAAAACCGCGTTGAACCGCACGCGCGGCCTCCATCAATTCAGAAGCCAGCACGATATCCACATCACCCGCCGTTGGCATCAGCGCCAGTACGGGGGCCGATACGTCAGGATCATCCGTACCGGGGAACAGCTCGACATAGTAGATCGTTGCCCCGGTTCGCTGTGCTACGCCGGGTACTGAAGTTGTCTGAGCAAAATAGTCATTTTCTTCGCCCAAATTGACGATCCAATCAGCTAATACGCCTCCCCCTTCACCTCCCATCGCCAGGATCGCAATTTTGATCGGTTGAGCAAGCGGTACTTGATGAGATGAACCCGTAGATGATTTCATCAACATAATCCCCCTAAAAATCATATTGCTTACGACGGTTAGCATCACGGCGTTGCAAATACCCGATGATCCCTTTGCGAATACGATGAATTAACCGCTCCCAGCGATTGGGATTGATAATGATCCGAGCCTTGAAGAAGGAGGGACACAACACCGCCGCGTGGGAAACCTCACCGCACAACCCGCAACCCACACAACTATTCAAAACCGTCGCCACCGGATCGGTGCGCAGCGGATCTGGATTCGGTTTAATCGATAAGGAAGGACAGCCAGATAAACGGATGCAGGAGTGATCGCCGGTACAGGTATCAGGATCAATACCAAAACGCTCCCGGACGATCCTTTTTCCCGCAGCAAGCGCACTCTTGACCTTTTTCTTCTCGCGGCGCTGCTTATTCAACATGCACTCACTCTGCGCAATCACGACTTTTGGCCCTTTTTCGCCGGTTGTCAGAGCATCACGCAAGGTATGAGTCATGGTTTTAAGATCATAAGTACGCTTGATCGTGCGCACCCATTTCACACCAACACCTTTGACGGCATTTTCAATTTCGTGGCCTGTACTGCGGATGGGATTCAATGCCGTTGAGGACAGAATATCCTGTCCGCCCGTCGCGGAGGTGTAGCTGTTGTCTACAATAATGGTGAGATTATCACTGCGATTAAAAACACTATTGGCAATGCCGCTCGTCAGGCCGTTGTGCCAAAACCCACCATCCCCCATCACCGAAATCACCCGTTTATGCGTTACCGGCGTATTCAGCGCTGCTGCGCTTGCTGTCCCCAATCCATAGCCCATCGTGGTATTACCCAGATTAAAGGGAGGCAGAATGGCAAACAGGTGGCAACCAATATCTGCACTGACATGATGTGGCCCCAATTCCCGCTCTATCAGCTTCATCGCCGTAAAGATCGGGCGTTCCGGGCAGCCCGTGCAAAATCCGGGGGGACGGGTATGAACGGCATTTTCCAGTGAATCTTCCAATACCGCATTTATGCCATAAGACTCACCATCAACCGATAAATTCACGGCAGGAATACGTACCTGACAGGCCGCCACCGGAACTTCGGTTGCAATCTTGCCGTAACGTTCAAGGAAAGCACGAAGCCCCGCCAGCACCGTCGCCGTATTGTATTCTCCCGCCATTGGCAACAAATCCTTGCCATGCAGCCGGATAGTAATGTCATGCTGACACAAAATATTAGCAACATTCTGCTCCACAAAATTGGGCTGACCTTCTTCCAGCACCAAAATCGCCTGCTTACCGTGACAAAAGCGCTCAAGCTCTTCATCGATCAGCGGATAAGCCACATTCATCACATACAGCGGGATTTGGCTCTTTCCGAAAACATCGGCCAACCCCAGTAAGTTCAGGGCGCGGATCACGGTGTTATAGCATCCGCCTTGCAGAACAAGGCCAACATCCTGAGCATCTTCGGCAAAAAACTCATTCAATCCGTGCTGTTGAATAAAACGCACCGCAGCAGGCCAGCGATCCTGCACTTTCTCTTTCTCATGCAAAAAACTGGCGGGAGGCAGCACAATGCGGCTGAGATCACGCGTCGGGTTTTCCAGTGCATCTTTGATCATAAAAGCCGGCGCGCGATTGTCTTCACAGACAAACCGGCCATGCATATGACAAGCACGAATGCGCATCTGCAACATCACTGGTGTATGGCTGGCTTCCGACAATGCAAATCCCATCTTCACAGCCTGCACAATTGAGGGGAGATTAGGCCGCGGATCGAGTAACCAGAGTTGAGATTTCATCGCAAAAGCATGGCTGCGCTCCTGCATGATAGAGGAACCCTCACCATAATCTTCCCCGACAATAATCAACGCACCGCCAAGCACACCGCCCGATGCCAAATTCGCCAGCGCATCCGAGGCAACATTAGTGCCAACAGTGGCCTTAAACGTAACCGCCCCCCGCATTGGATAATTAACGGAAGCCGCGAGGGTCGCAGCCGCAGTAGCTTCACTGGCACTGTTTTCAAAACGAATGCCATACTCAGACAGAATATCCTGCGCATCTGCCAGTACATCCATCAAATGGGAAATCGGCGCTCCCTGATAGCCCGCCACATAAGCAACACCCGATTCCAATAGTGCTTTTGTCACGGCAAGTATGCCTTCGCCGCTGAAAACTTCGCCCTGTCCCAGACGTAATTTTTTCACTTCTCCGACAAATGATCGCTCTGCCATACTCACCTCACATATTCACCTCATTGTGTTTTTCTGCCTTACGTCTTTTCGCTATGCCTTCTATGTAATTCGGATGTCAGTTAATGGTCAATACATGAATTGTCATGTATTTGTGATTTATGCAGTGTTTGGATAAAGCCCGCAGCAAGCGGACAAATTATCAATAAAAACAGGCAAGAGCAGGGAGAGTCTGAGGTCAATTATCGTCATTGATAATAAATAGTGCCTTTCATAAATACATTCACAATCATATATATTTCATTTAGATCAAATGTGGATACTGTTAGTAGAAAACAGGATAAACACAATACCTAAACAGAGAATAAACACATCACCAGAAGGATATTTCACACAATCATAATAATCATGTTATTGACTGGAGGTATCTGAAATGACGGGCAGCTCGTGGCCTCACGGTTATTCTGAATCTAAAAGCGCTGAATCAAGATATACAGATTCAAAATGCTCAGATCCCAAATATGCTGTGTCAAAAATTGAGTCACACCTCAATTCTCCAAAACATTTGCTTTTTTCATCAAATGATCTTGATGAAGTCAAATCTATGGTTGGAAGAGTCATGCAGCCCCACCAGTTGAAGATACTGGGTCACAGCCAAAAACTGAATGCCAGAATGCACTACATTCCACTCGGGGATCTTTCTATAAGCCGGCTGCGTTACAGTGCCAACGTTGAAATCAATCCGGGAGAACTGGACAGCTTCTTTCTTGTCCAGATGCCGCTGGCGGGTTGTGCCTGCATTGAAAGTGGCGAACAACACCTTGATTCAACACCGAATATCGCTTCCGTTCTCAGCCCCAACCAACAGACTTCCATGCGCTGGAGCACGGACAACGACCAGTTTATGGTCAGAATTTCCCGCCCTCTGCTGGAGAGAACCCTTGTCGGGCAATTGGGGCATCCACTGGATCAACCGCTGATATTTGAACTGGGTTTTGAATGGCAACGCTGTCAGGCATGGCGCTGTCTGATGCCTTATCTTCTGGAATGTACCACCCAAGTGCCCGATATTTTGCAACACAAACTGATTACCAGCCAAATCGAGCAATTGCTTTCCGTGACATTGCTATCCACACATCAACATAATTACAGTGAATCTGCGGCAAATCGTCGGTGTACTATTCGTCCACGACATGTACGTAAGGTACAGGAATATTTACAGGCTCATGCCCACGAACCCATTACGGTAGAACAGCTCGCCCAAATAGCCGGAGTCAGCCTGCGCAGCCTCTATTCCGGCTTCAAAGAATTTCTGGACATCAGCCCGATGCAATATTTACGCAACCTGCGTATGGAGCATGTCCGCACGGAACTACTGGCAGGAGAGGCCACCAGCGTTACGGGAATTGCTCTGCGTTGGGGATTCGCCCATATGGGGCGCTTTAGCGCGGAATATAAAGCCCGCTATGGTGAAACACCAAGTGAGAGCCTGAAACGTGAGTGAAAGCAGTAACTGATAATAAAATGACATTCCAACCTGTCACTATCCTCACAAATCATTAACATGAGTTGAATATCCGAACTATACCCAATGGATTTCAAGATGCGTCGCGGCGGCAAGGGAATGAATCCCCGGGAGCATAGATAACTATGTGACCGGGGTGAATGAGCGCAGCCAACAAAGAGGCAACTTGAAAGACGAAGAGTATATCCCTTCAGCCCAGTGTTGGCCTGAAATTAAGCAAGTATTGCCTGTCAATCCCTCTCTATTTAGCTAAGGAAAGTATGAAAAACAATAAAGAAGAAGGCAGTTCTAATATTTGGATAGAAAAAAACAAAAATGGTTATATTTATTATGATCCTAAATTAGATGAATCAAAAATCACAAACGTCCTTATTTCCCAGAATAATTCTTGGGTTAAATACCTTAATGGTGAAATGGAATATAATACAGACTCAGCCGGGTACAGGCCGATATTTAATACCGCCGACAAATAAATTCCACAACAAAACAAAAACCATTAACATTAACATTAACATTAACATAGTAAAAAAACACTGCTGGAAACATTGACTACATATTTAAAAGGATATCAGGTATGAATCTTCAGGCAGGACAAAATATCGTTTTATCTAAAACCTCTCTTCGACTCACTCTCTCTTACCCCGCAACATCTTCTTTTCGTAGTGAAGTAGATGCTTCCGCTTTTCTATTGAATGCCAATGGGAAAGTCAGAGGAGATAGTGACTTCTATTTTTACAATAATCGTACAGCCGCAGATAACAGTCTGATTTTGGAGACATCTCACCAAAGCAGCATTATCACTGTAGACCTGACAAAAATAGCGGCTGATGTGCATAAAATTGCTATCACATTGGTGATCGACGGCCCGGATTCTGTCGCCAATCTTCAACAGTTGAAATTTGAAGCGCAATGTTTTCAGGCACGATGTTCTGAAGCAAAAAATATTGCAGACTTCACCATTTCAACGGCGGGCAGAACGGAAAAAGCCATGATTATGGCAGAGATTTATCGGCATTCCGGCAACTGGAAGCTCCGGGCTCTCGGGCAAGGTTTCAATGGCGGGCTGGAGCCTCTGGCAGTGAATTTTGGTGTGGATGTAGAACCCTCTGCACCTTCAACACCTCCGCCCAGCCCAACTATCAGTCTTGAGAAAAAACTACAGGATAAAGCGCCGCGCCTTGTAAACCTTGCCAAGAATGCCACTGTCAGTCTGAATAAGCATAAGCTGCAATCGGTCAAGGCTCGTGTTGCTTTTGTTCTTGATGCATCAGGATCAATGCATTCTGAATTCAAAAAGGGGCATGTACAGGCGGTTCTGGATCGTATTGCGGTGCTGGCGGTGCAGTTTGATGATGATGGCTCGATGGATGTCTGGGGATTTGCCTCTAAGCACAAGAAATATCAGGACGTCACCCTTGATAACCTTGATGGCTATATTCATACCATACAGACCGCTATAAAAGGTTCCAGATGGGAAATCCTTCCCGGCCTCGGTGGTACAAACAATGAACCGCCAGTTATGGAAGAGGTTATCGACTTCTTTAAAGACAGTGACCTGCCTGTCTATGTCGTGTTTATTACGGATGGTGGGATCAGTAAAACCCGTCAAATTAAGGATGCCATTCGACGTTCAGCGAATTATCCTATTTTTTGGAAATTTGTTGGTTTGGGTGGTTCAAGTTACGGGATACTGAAAGACCTCGATAACTTTACCGATCGTCGTCTGGATAATACCCACTTCTTCGAGATCGACAATTTTGCAACCGTAAAAGAAGATGTGCTGTACGATCTGTTGTTGGAAGAGTTCAGAGATTGGTACGACGCAGCCATTGCCGAACGGATTCTGTAGTGACAGCTATCAGCGCCCCAAATTTTAGGGGCGCCCAGCTTATTTAACCTGAATGCTGTTTAAGCCCTCACTAAGTACTCTTCTTCCGAATAGTTGTACAGAACTTATTATTTCTTATCTGCTGCGATACGATCACGAACGTGTTGAGCACGCGCCTGTGAAGGTGGGTGTGAATCAAACATGCTGGTTTCACCGCTGCCCAGTTTAGCCAGTTTCTCGAAGCTGGTTGCTAAACCTTCAGTTTTGATATTGCGTTTTTTCAGCAGATCATAAGAGGAGTCATCAGCCTGACTTTCCTGATGCTGCGAGAACTGCGAGTTGATCAATTTTTCACCCAACTCTGCAAGCTGAGAATCGCTCAACTGTGCGGCTACACCACCAGCTGATGCCGCTGCGGTACGTGCAGCAACTGCCGCATAAGCAACCTGCATTGCTTTACGGGTGTGGCCCAGTGCAACGTGACCCATTTCATGGCCCAGAACGCCTTCAACTTCATTGTCGTTCATCATGTCCATCAGGCCGCTGTATACACGCACACAACCGTTAGCCATGGCCCATGCGTTCACATCTTTAGTCAGATAAACTTTATAGTTAACCTGTGTACCATTAACTTCGTTACCTAATGCTTTGGCGATTTTGTTCAGACGTTTAGTGTATTGGCTGGATGCCGGTGCAACTTTATTTTGTGCATCCATATCCTTACATGATTGGTCAGATAACTGTTTGACATCAGAATCACTTAGTGTTGCCGCTTGGAATAATTGCATTCCGGATTGAGCCAGCATTCCCTGATCAATATTCTTACAACCTGTCAGAATTACAGCAGAAACCGCTACTGCAACAAGAGCTTTAATTTTCATAATTTTGTTTTTCCTTTGCAATACATGCAACTATAGTATTTTAAGAGCGTTAAAAGACTATGAGTTTTGCTAAAAATAACAATAGGAATAAACGCCAATATTTATGATTATGTGAGTTTGGTAACATTTTTAAAAAAATAATCAAATCATAAGCAGAATAATTTAGTTTAAATTTTTTTAACAAAATGGCTTTTCGTCTATTTAAATGAGTTCTCAAAGCAGCAACACTGACAAAACGAGGATAAACTGAGCAACGTTGGAAAATCGTTGTGGTGACGATAATGTGACATGTGGAAGAGGATCAATATGCTAAACCTAAATTTTCATTAATTGAAGCGTGCCCCATAAGGGGCAGCGCAACCAGAAAGAACCGGATTATCTTTCGCATGAATTTATCCCAGAATTTCATAAAGCCTCGCAATTTCCTTTCTCCATATTTCCTGACTTTTCGGCTTCTGATGCTTCGATTTCCGCGCCAAATCCTCTGCCAGATTTTTCTCTAATATCACAATGCGTTGAAGAATGTCCTCTTCATTCGCTAATACCTCTGGCTCATCATGAGTAATTTCCTTAGACTTAATCTCTTCTTTTTGATAGGGAATCACTTTTTCATTCAGGAACTGATAATATCCATCACTGGACGTGACTTCTTCCAGTTTGCCATTTTTTATCAGCAAAAAGCGGTTGGCAACGTTATCGATAAATGTCCGATCGTGCGAGGTAATTAATATTGTCATCTCATTATTAATTAACTCACTTTCCAATTCCATTTTGCCGAAAATATCCAAGTGGTTGGTGGGTTCGTCGAGAATCAGGAAATTGTGTTTATTTAATTTCAATATCAAAAACATCAGCCTGGAACGTTCGCCACCACTCAATCTGCCCACTAATTTATTAAAATCCGCATATTCAAATCCTGTCGCAATCAATTGTTGTTTACAGGTAATATCATCAATATTCGGTGCATTATTTTTTACCGCATCAAATATCGATTCATTCAATGGGATTTTTTCCAATTCCTGATCGAGATAGCCCATATTACACTGCGGTGAGAAGGTAATATTTTCGGTATCATAAGCCGGATTTTCCAACCCGCCATCATGTACACTTCTCGCCTTTTTATAAGCTTCAACCAGAGAATGAATCAGGGTGGATTTCCCCACGCCGTTATCACCTAACAGCGCGATTCTGTCTCCCGGACGAATATACAAGCCATTGATGGAAAATAACGGATTAAACTCTTCATTTTTTCGATAGCCAATCCACTGTTCCCCAATTTGCAGCATATGTTTGGATTTGATCATATCGGCATCCAGCGATAATCGATAAGTTTCCCCTTCGGTTATTTTCGTTTTGCCTTGTTCAAGTTTTTCAACCCGTTTCTCCATCGATTTGGCTTTTCTGATAAATTTTGGGTTATCGTAAATTTTTCCCCACTGCGCCAAACGCTTTGCACTTTCCTGTATGCGGCGAATATTCTTTTCTTCTGCTTTCAAACGCAAAGCATCCGCTTCATCTCTTTCCTGTAAAGCAGAAAGTGCCTGACTAAACGGCAGGGAAAAAGCAGCTAGCTGTTGATCACGCAAAAAAATCGTCTGGTTAGTAACGTTATCCAAAAAGTTTCGGTCGTGGGAAACAATAATAAAGGCGCTTTTCAGGCTGTTATTAAAGAAGTCCTCAAAGAATTTCAAAGTATTTGAGTCCAAGTGGTTACTGGGTTCGTCAAATAAAATAATATCCGGTTCCACAACCGCACTCATGGCAAACATCAGTTTCGTCTTTTGCCCACCACTGAGATCAGCCACTTTAGTCGTAAAATCAGCATCCTGAAAACCAAAATCATACAGCATGGATACCGCTTTATAGTCACCATATTCATCAACTTGTTTGACTTTTTGAGAAATAGACTCAAGTAAGGTCATTTCAAGTAATGCCTCGTCGATAAACTGAGAAACCATTTCCATCCTCAATCCATTGGCATATTCGATGATCCCCTCATCCGGTTTTTCAGTGTCCGCCAATAGCTTAAGTAAATGCGTTTTTCCCGTACCGTTATAACCAACTAATGCAATCCTGTCGTTCTCTTTGATGGTTATGGAGAGATTGTTAAATAATGGCTTTGCATTAATGCTAAATTTGACCTTATTACAATGAATCAGCGTTGACATTTATTATGTCCCCATCGTAAAAATCTTCATTAATTTTAGAGTGATGCTTTTTCAAGCAAAACTTATATAGTTAAAGGAAAATTAGGTCAAGTTATTATCTGCTAATAGAAAAAATAGTAACGATACTTTAAGTACCTAAGTATGATTATTGGAATTGTTAATTAACGGATAAAAATAAACGCCACTCATATTAATGAGCAGCGTTCTTATTTCTTTCCAGATTATTTTGTCACCCTATATGAATTGATATTTTTAGGGCTGTTGACATTTAGTATTCACTATTTACCCAGTGCGCGAGCATACTTTTATTAATCCTCACCAAACATGCGAGACCAGCCTTGCTGGTCTCGCGAGTAACAATCAGGTTAATTTAACGCCATACTTAAGGTATTAGCCAAAATGGTTTTATTTTCACTATCCTCCATCAGGCTAAAGTGGTCGCCCGGTACAGATGTTAGCCGGAGTGAAGAATCAGGCACGACCTGCTTCCAACCTAACGACGGCTCCATACTCAAGGAAGGTAATAGTTCTTCCGTAACGAAAGGGAGCTGCGGATAAGATTCTGTCGCATAGAACTGGTGGAGCGTTATTGCCAATGCCTGTGGTTCATATTCCTTGACCATTTGCATATAATTTACCATCTGTTCCCAGCGTTTTGCGATCAAGTCAGGACGCAGATTTGCCGGATATAGTTC
The DNA here is from genome assembly GCF_001037465.1 of Xenorhabdus khoisanae. GTDB lineage: Bacteria > Pseudomonadota > Gammaproteobacteria > Enterobacterales > Enterobacteriaceae > Xenorhabdus > Xenorhabdus khoisanae. Next base: position 15,832 of record NZ_LFCV01000138.1, on the reverse strand, counting down.
CAGTTCCTGCGCCGCAGCAATAAATTGCACCAAATTCAGTTTATCAATTCTCTGATGCAATACCGTAATCTCCTCTTCATGTTCCCCGCCCGACTGTTTTGCCAGTTCAACAAGAAAATGAAGCTTTGGTTTAATAACCTGCTGCTTAAAGCAGTGAGGGGCAGGCGTATCAATCAAACCCAGAAAATCGACGGTCTCACCGGCGTTCAAAAGTTGCTGGGCAATGGCATAAGCCAATACACCACCAGAAGAGTAACCGTAGATCCGATATCGGCCTTCCGGTTGAACCGCCTTCATAAAGGTGATCATTTTGGCAGCCAACTCCTCAATAGTCGATATCGGCTCTTCATTGATGGACGGCCAGGGTAAGGCGTAAATCGGATAGTCAGACTGAATATGTTGTGCTAATCCAAAGACATAGGAGTAATCATACATACCGCTGGGCACAAAGAATAGCGGTGGCTCCGTTCCGAAGGGCCGCACAGGTATCGCACTGCTTTGCGGCTGGGACAGTGGATCTAATGTGATTTTTGATACCAGTTCAGCCAGCACAGGGAATTGGAACAGGTCATTCAATGTACACATCAAACCACGGCCTGCGGCAAGGTTTATCATCCGCATAGCAAGCAGCGAGTGTCCACCCAACGCAAAGAAATTGTCATACCGGCCTATTTGCTCAACCTCCAGCAATTCACGCCAGATAGCAGCCAATGCGATCTCAACTTCCCCCTGAGGCGCTTCATAGGCTTGATGAACAAAGGCATTCTGATCAGGTTCCGGCAGCGCCCGACGATCCAGCTTACCGTTAGGGGTCAGCGGAAAGGCGTTCAGACGGACAAAAGCCGCCGGCACCATGTAGTCAGGCAACAGTGCTCTCAGATGGCTATACAAACAGGTAGCCAGTCCAGCTTCCGCTGGTGCCACCACATAAGCCACCAGACGTTTATCCTGACCATCACCCAGAGCCAGTACGATAGCTTCACGCACCGTCGGGTACTCCGTCAGCCGGGCTTCAATCTCTCCCGGTTCAATCCGGAATCCCCGGATTTTAACTTGCTGGTCGTTGCGGCCAATAAATATCAGGTTGCCATCCGGCAAGTAGCGGGCCAAATCCCCGGTGCGGTACATCCGTGCATCCGGTGTCCGACTAAACGGGTCAGTCAGGAAACGTTCAGCGGTCAGATCAGGGCGATTGAGATAGCCACGTGCTACACCGTCACCACCAATATACAGCTCCCCTACCGCTCCCAATGGAACCGGCTGGCCGCAGGCATCCAGCAGATAGACACAGGTGTTGGCTGTCGGACGTCCGATAGGAATTAATGTATCGGTATAATCTGCCGGGCAACGCCAGGTGGTGGCACATACCGTGATTTCTGTCGGGCCATAAGCATTGAACAGCGTGGCCCGTCCATGCAGTGCCTGAATTAGCGCCGCACTAGGCGCTTCTCCGCCCAGTATCAATGTTGGTCTTATGTTTATCTCTGGTAAATCTGCGCCATCCCCCAGCAGAGCTGGTGTCAGGCAGGCATGAGTCACCGCCTGTTCTTCCAGATAATGCCAAAGGCGGAGCGGGTCCTGACGAACCGTATCGGCAGGAATGTCCAGAGTGGCGCCACCGCACAATGCCATCATGATTTCCCAGACACTGGCATCGAAACCAAATGAGGCGAATTGCAGCATCCGGCTGTGGGCATGAATGTCAAACTGGCTGATTTTATCCCGGATAAGGTTGACCAGCCCACGATGTTCAACCATCACCCCTTTCGGTGTACCGGTCGAGCCGGAAGTATAAATCACATAGGCCAGATGCCGTGACGTTAACGCAGGAACCTGCGGATTGTTGTCCGGTTGACTGTTGTCCGGCTGGTCAGGCAGAGTATTCGGGTCAAGTACGGTGAATTTCGCCAGTGCTTCTTCACCCAAAGCAGCACGCCCGGTATTATCCGCCAGTACGATTAACGGGGCGGCATCATTCAGCATATAAGCGAGACGATCACCCGGATAGGCGGGGTCCAGTGGTACGTAGGCGCCACCCGCTTTCAGTACAGCCAATAGCGCCACCACCATCGCTGGCGAACGTGTCACACAAATCGCCACCCGCTGATCCGGCACTACCCCCAGAGAGATAAGCTGATGAGCCAGCCGGTTAGCCTGAACATTCAGTTCCGCATAGCTGAAGATCTGCGCCTGATGTGTCACCGCTGTAGCATCTGGGGTTTTCTCCACCTGTTGTTCAAACAACTGGTGGATGCACACCTGTTCAGAATAGGCTGTTTCAGTCGCATTCCGCGTTTCCAATAACAGCCTACGTTCCGCCGGTGACAAAATATCAATTTCCCTGACAGGTTGTTGTGGGTTAGCCACCATCACTTGCAATACGGTGTGCAGATAACCCACATACCGTTCGATTGTCTGTTGATCAAACAAGGCCGTTGCATAATTCAGACTACCTACAATTCTGCCGTCTTCCTCAAACAGGTTAAGTTCAAGATCAAACTTGACCACATCAAAAAGCTGATCAACCGGCAAAATTTCCAGCGCTGGCAATTTCCACTCTATTTTCTCATTGTTCTGCCAGGCAAACATCACCTGAAACAGCGGCGTATGCGCCAGTCTGCGCGGCGGTTGCACAATTTTCAACACCTGTTCAAACGGCAGATCCTGGTTATCTTGTGCCGCCAACGTCGTTTGCCGCACACGCGCAAGTAATTCCGTCACATCCGGCGTGCCCGATAAGTCGATACGTAAGGCCAATACATTGACAAAGAAACCCACCAGGGATTCAATTTCCTGACGCCCACGGCCGGCACAAGGTGTGCCGATAACCAGATCACTCTGACCTGACAGGCGCGACAGAACCATCGCCCAGGCTGACAGAATGGTGATGAATAACGTTGTCCCCTGCTGCTCACTCAGGCGCTTGAGGGATTTCGTTAACGCCTCATCCAGATTGATGGGCAATGAACTCCCTATAAACGACTGTAGAGGAGGACGTGGCCGATCGGTTGGTAAATCAAGCAGTACCGGTGTACCAGCCAGCATGGTACGCCAATAGTCAGATTGAGACTGTAAGCGTTCAACCGAAAGCCACTGACGCTGCCATGCAGCATAATCAGGATACTGAATCATCAAAGGTGGTAGTGGATCAGGTTGACCTGTCACAAAAGCCGTATAGAGGGCACTTAGCTCTGATTTCAGTATCCCTAAAGACCAGCCATCAAAAATAATATGATGCAAGGTCAGCAGAGATACATACTCATCGTCTGCCAGCTGGATCAAACTGGAGCGGATTAATGGCCCCTGTGCAAGATCAAACGATAGCCCAAACTCCTCCATACACAAACGCTTAAGTTCTCCGTCCGCGTCAGGTGTGCCTCGCAGATCATATTTCTTCATGGTCAAACCGGATTCCGTCGGCAATAGCCCGACCTGGGGTTGACCATCAACCGTCACAAAGACAGAACGCAAGGCTTCGTGGCGAGCAAACAGAGCATTAAGCGCCCGCTGCCAGGCATCGATATCAAACTGACCACGCAAATGCTGTATTACAGGAATATGGTAGGTATCACTCACCCCTTCAAACTGCGAGATGAACCACAGATGATGCTGGCTAAACGACAATGGCAGAGCATTATCGCGGGATACCGGAGTAATCTCAGGCAACCTGTCACTATCCTCATTACATTGTGCGTAGGTACATTGTGCGTAGATCCTCTCCGCAAAAGCAGCCAGAGAGGGTGACATAAACAAGGTAACAAGCGGTAGCTCAGCACCGAAAGCGGCTACCCGGTTCATCACCCGCGCAGCCAACAACGAATGGCCCCCCAACGCGAAGAAGTTATCATGTCGACTAATCTGTTCAACCCCTAACACCTCACGCCAGATAGCCGCTAACGCCGTCTCTATTTCTCCTTGCGGAGCTTCATAAGTCTGACGGGCAAAGTCTTCCTCTCCCGGAGCTGGCAATGCCCGGCGATCCAACTTGCCGTTAGCGGTTAGCGGGAATGCGGTCAAACAGACGAAAGCCGCAGGCACCATATAATCCGGTAACAGAGCACTCAAATGCTCACGCAGGCTCGCTGCCAATCCGTCATCCGATTCTGCTAACACATAAGCGACCAAACGTTTATCCTGCCCATCACCCAATGCTAATACCTGCGCTTCACGTACCGCGGAATGTTCTGTCAGCCTAGCTTCAATTTCCCCGGGTTCAATCCGAAAACCACGGATTTTAATCTGCTGGTCATTACGGCCGACAAATACCAGATTGCCGTCCGGCAGGTAGCGAACCAAATCTCCGGTGCGATACATCCGGGCATCAGTGCCATCACTAAACGGATCAGCCAAGAAACATTCGCTGGTCAGTTCAGAACGATTGAGATAACCACGGGCAACACCGGCCCCCCCAATATACAGCTCACCCACCGCCCCCAAAGGCACTGGCTGGCTGAGGGCATTCAGCAGATAAATCCGGGTGTTGGCCGTCGGACGTCCAATAGGAATGAACCCGCCCTGATAGTCTGATGGACAACGCCAGGCGGTGGCGCAAACGGTGATTTCTGTCGGGCCATAGGCATTGAATACCGTTGCCCGGCCACTCAGTGCCTGAAGCAAGGCCACACTAGGGGCCTCACCGCCCAGTATTAATGTTGGTTTGATCGTTATTGCCGGTAAATCCGCACCATCCCGCAGCAGCGCAGGTGTCAAACAAGCGTGCGTCACCGATTGTTCTTCCAGATAATGCCAGAGACATCCCGGCTCCTGACGAATAGCATTGTCAGGAATAACCAGACTGGCACCACTGCCTAATGCCATCATGATTTCCCAGACACTGGCATCAAAACCAAATGAAGCGAATTGCAACATCCGGCTATGGGAATGAACGGCGAACTGGGCGATTTTATCCTGAATAAGGTTGACCAGCCCGCCATGTTCCACCATCACGCCTTTCGGCGTACCCGTCGAGCCGGAGGTGTAAATCACATAAGCCAGATGACCGGAGGTCAACTCAGCAACGTGTGGATTATTATCTGGTTGAGCGGTGTCCGGCTGATCAGGCGATGAACTCGGATCAAGAACAACATGCTGCGAAAGTATTTGCTCATTTAATACTGAACGTCCGGTATTATCTGCCAACAAAATAGTCGGTGCAGCATCGGTCAAAATATGAATCAGACGCTCACCCGGATAAGCGGGGTCCAGCGGCACGTAGGCACCACCCGCTTTCAATATTGCCAACAGCCCCACTATCCGCGCCGGTGAACTTGCCACGCAAATCGCTACCCGTTGATCCGGCACGACACCCAGCGCGATAAGCTGATGCGCCAGTCGGTTAGCACGGATATTCAATTCCGCATAGCTAATGGATTGGTTTTCATAGACCAGCGCTGTGGCGTCCGGGGCATTCTCCACCTGTTGTTCAAACAGGTGATGAATGCACAGTTGGTCAGGATAGGTTGTTTCAGTCGCATTCCAGGTTTTCAGCAACAATGTACGCTCAGTTTCCGGCAGGATTTCCAACATCTGTACCGGCGTTTCCGGCGCCCGTTCAAGTGCCTCTGCCAGGCTCTCCAAAGCCTGCTGCATGTAACCGCATATCCTTTCCGGATCAAAGGGTTGTACTACCTGAGCCGTCAGCCCCAAATCGGAACCCCCATCCTCTACCGACAACACAAACGGGTAGTTGGTCTGTTCCTGTGCGCCAAGGAATTCAATTCCGCTGATGATTTCATCCGGCGTGACCGGCTGGGTATTATGCCGGTAATTCAACAGTGCATTGAACAGCGGTGTCCCACTGGCTACCCCACTGCAACGTTGAGCCAGCGCCAGTGATGCATGTTCATGCGCTAATAACCCTGCCAATCGGCTATGGGCGGCCTGTACACTCTCCCGCACCGGGGTTTCATCTATATCTAACCGTAACGGCAGAGTATTAATAAACAGCCCCATGCCATTGTCAGCGCCTTCGCCAGCCTGCATACGCCCAAACAGCACCGTGCCAAACACCACTTGCTTCTGATCACTGGTACGCGACAACACCTGTGCCCAGGCCACATGACACAATACCGCCACACTGACGCCCAAACGCCGGGCCTGATTACGCAGACGGTTATTCAATTCAGGCGTCAGCATTCTGTGCGATTCCGCCACCTGCGAGCCGTCATGGTGTACTTCCGTCAATCCGAATGGCAGCGTTGGCTCATCCACCACCGCCAGCATATCGGTAAAGAAACGGGTATGTTCTTCCTGACTGATTCCCAATTGAACCTGAGCGACCAAAGTACGAAAAGGTACTGGCGCAGACAAGCTGTCTCCCTGTCCGGTGAGATACGCCTGCACTTCGCTGTTCATCACTTCCAGCGTGGTATGGTCACCAATCAGGTGATGTAACAGTTGCAGCAGGATCCAGCGTCCATCAGTATCCTGAGCAATAACAAAGCGCAACAATGGTGCCTGACTCAGGTCAATACGATGCTGGCACGGATCAAAGCGTTGGGCCAGTTGGTCACTGATCGATCCGTCAGCCGGATTGAGAGTCAGTTCTGTGATGAATAAGGGAACCTGACGACAAACCACCTGAGCCGGAGCTGATAATCCCTCCCAGATAAAAGCGGTCCGCAGGATATCATGGCGATCAACCACCTGTTGAACCGCGGCCAGATAACGATCCAGCAAAGACCGATCCGCAAAAGCCTGTTGGGTTAACAGAAGATAAGGATCGCCTTCATTTGCCAGCAGATGGTGGAATAAAATGCCATCCTGTAACGGTGACAGAGCATAGATATCCTGAATGTTAGCCAGCCCACCCGGTATCTGATCAACAATACAGTCAATTTCATCCTGAGTGAGGTCAATCAGCGGCAACATCTCCGGTGTTAACACAGACGTATCCGGTGTAATACCGTTATCAGGCACCTTGATCTCACAATGCTGAGACAAAGACTGAGCCAGCACATTCAATGTCGGATGCTGGAATAACGCTTGTACTGAGATGCCTAACCCCATACTCCGTAAACGCTCAATCATCCTTACTGCCAACAGCGAGTGGCCCCCCAGGGCAAAAAAGCTGTCGTGCCGGCTAATCTGCTCAATCTCCAGTAATTCACTCCAGATAGTAGCGAGCAGGTTCTCAATTTCCCCTTGCGGCGCTTCGTAAACCTGGCGGGCAAAAGCATGTTGATCGGGCTCCGGCAACGCTCTGCGATCCAATTTACCATTTGGTGTCAATGGGAATTCATCCAGACGTACAAAAGCTGCCGGAACCATATAATCCGGTAAAATATCACTCAGATATTCACGCAGACTGGCGGCCAGCCCGTTATCCGCTTTTGCCACTATATTATCTGTCACCACATAGGCAACTAAGCGCTTATCCTGACCATCACCCGACGCCAGTACCAACGCTTCACTCACCGCCGGGTATTCGATCAGGCGCGCCTCGATTTCCCCCAGTTCAATCCGAAAACCACGGATTTTCACCTGCTGGTCGTTACGGCCCAGAAATTCCAGATTGCCGTCCGGCAGATAGCGGGCCAAATCGCCGGTTCGATACATGCGCGCATCCGGTTGGTCACTAAAGGGATCAACCAGGAAGCGTTCAGCAGTGAGTTCAGGGCGATTAAGATAACCACAGGCAATGCCGTCTCCACCGATATAAATCTCACCGGTCGCCCCCAGTGGCACAGGCTGACCATAAGCGTTCAACAAATAGAGGCGTGTGTTAGCGATTGGCCGGCCAATGGGAAGCTGTTTCGTCCCTACTGGCAACTCAGTGATACGGTATGTCGTGGTAAAAGTCGTTCCCTCACTCGGCCCATAGCCATTCAGTAACTGCTGAGGCGGGCTATTACGCAGGACCTGAGCAACCACATGCGGATTAAGCACATCCCCTCCGACAATCAAGATATTGATCTGTGGAAGAACCGGAGACAACTCCGCTGCTAATCGGTTAAACAACCCAACCGTCAGCCATAGGACAGTAATCCGATGAGTCTGTAAAACCGGTATAAACGCCTGAGGTGTCAACAAAGTAGCGTGGTCAATGATCACCAGCGCACCACCGTTGAGCAAAGGCGTCCAGACTTCGAAAGTACTCGCGTCGAAAGCCGGGTTAGCAGTAAAGGCAACCCGGTCATCCTGTCCGGTTTCAGCATAACCATTATTGATAACCAACCGAACCACCGCACGGTGAGGTACTACCACTCCTTTTGGTGTGCCAGTAGAGCCAGAGGTATACATGATATACGCAGATCCGGTACTGGAAGCGGGTAAGTCAGGATTGAAGTAATCTTCTTCCCTGGTGGGGCTTATCTCACCAGAGAAACGCAATAACGGAACAGCCAGAAGACCAGCCGGAATATCAGCCCACATATCGGTGAGTAGCAATTTAGCTGAACAATCTTTTATCAACCAATTCTTCCGTTCGTCCGGTACACCAGGGTCAATCGGAACATAAACAGCACCCGCCTTGAGAATAGCTAACTGAGCCACGACCAACTCAATGGAACGCTCTAACAAGATCGCAACATGCTCACCCGGATAAATTCCACGCTCAATTAACTGACGAGCCAGCCGGTTAGCACGGATATTCAGCTCCGTATAACTGAGGGTTTGATCTCCCGCTATCAGCGCGGTAGCGCCTGGTGTTTTCTCTACCTGTTGTTCAAACAACTGATGAATACAGGCATGGTCAGGATATGGGGTTTCTGTGGCATTCCAGGTTTCCAGCAACAACTGGCGCTCTACTGGTGCCAGAATATTCATTTCCCCGACCGGCTGCTGAATGTCAGCGACCATCGCTTGCAGTATTGTGTGCAAATATCCAACATGTCGTTCGATTGTCGATTGATCAAACAGGGCGGTTGAATAACCGAGATAACCGACAATCCGGTCTTCCTCTTCAAACAAGTTAAGTTCCAGATCAAACTTAACGACATCAAAGGCTTGATCGACCGGTGAAATTGTCAGCCCCGGCAATCTCCATTCCACAATCTCATTGCTCTGCCAGGCAAACATCACCTGAAACAACGGGGTATGCGCCAGCCTACGCGGTGGTTGTACAATTTCTACCACTTGTTCAAACGGTAAATCTTGATGCTCCTGTGCCGCCAGCGCGGTTTGCCGCACACGCGCCAGCAACTCCGTCACATTAGGTTCACCCGATAAGTCGATACGCAACGCCAAAGTATTAACAAAGAAACCAATCAAGGATTCCACTTCCTGACGGCTGCGACCAGCACTGGGTGTACCGATAACCAAATCATCCTGACCGGATAAACGAGACAAGACTATTGACCAGGCTGATAGCAAGGTCATAAATAACGTGACCCCCTGTTGTTCACTCAGACGCTTAAGGGATGCCGTTAACTCTGCGTCCAGATTGATAGGCCACAGGTTCCCGGCAAACAGCTGTTCAGGCGGACGTGGTCGATCAGTTGGCAAATCCAGCAAGACTGGCGCGTCAGCCAACGCCATTCGCCAATAATCGGATTGAATCTGAACCCTCTCTGCCGACAGCCACTGACGCTGCCATGCAGCATAATCAGGGTATTGGATCACCAACGGCGGCAACGGATCAGGCTGTTGGTTTAGACAGGCCGAATAAAATGCATTCAGTTCTGATTTCAATATCCCTAAAGACCAGCCATCGGACACAATATGGTGTTGGGTCAGCAGGAAGATATACTCATCGTCAGTCAGTTGTATCAGAACAGAACGAATTAAGGGACCGCAGGCAAGATTAAACGGCATTTTAGCTTCCTGCTCGCACAAACGCTTAAGCCGCTCATCCACCTCCGGAGCTTTACGCAGATCGTATTTTTTCATCGGCAGACCAAAGTCCGCCAGCAGGAGTTCAACCTGAGGCTGCTCATTGACTGTGATAAAAACGGAACGTAATGCTTCATGGCGGGCAAACAGGTGATTCAGCGCCTGCTGCCAGGCATGAATATCAAGCTGGCCCCGTAAACGCAGTGCCAACGGAATATGATAGGTATCACTAACCCCCTCAAACTGCGCCAGGAACCACAGACGCTGTTGCGCAAATGACAGGGGTAGTGCTCCGTCATGAGGTGTCGGTGTGATGACGGGCAATGCCCCATTCTGTTCATTGAGATGCTCATCAACCACCTTAGCAAAGGCCAGCAAAGCAGGCGCTTTAAACAATGTGGTCAGCGGCAGTTCGGCACCTAAAGCCGCGACACGGTTCATCACCCGCATCGCCAACAACGAATGACCACCCAGAGCAAAGAAATTGTCATACCGACTGATTTGCTCAACATCCAACAACTCGCGCCAGATAGCCGCCAAGGCCATTTCAGTTTTCCCTTGCGGCACTTCATAGACCTGACGGGCTAAGTTTTCCTCTCCCGGCACCGGCAATGCCCGACGATCCAGTTTACCATTCGGCGTCAACGGGAATTCATCCAGACGTACAAAAGCCGCCGGCACCATATAATCAGGCAAGATTGCGCTTAAGTGGGCACGCAGGTTGTTGATTAATCCATCATCTGCTTGCGCTACTATATAGGCGACCAGCCGTTTGTCCTGCCCGTCACCCAGCACCAGCACCGCAGCCCCACGTACCGCAGGGTACTCCTTCAACCGAGTTTCAATTTCCCCCGGCTCAATCCGAAAACCACGGATTTTGACCTGCTGATCATTACGGCCAAAGAATTCCAGATTGCCATCCGGCAGATAGCGGGCCAAATCTCCGGTTCGGTACATGCGCGCATCCGGCTGATCACTAAAAGGATCAAGCAGGAAGCGTTCAGCGGTGAGTTCAGGGCGATTAAGATAACCACAGGCCACACCGTCTCCACCAATATAAATTTCACCGATCGCCCCCAGTGGCACGGGTTCGCCATAAGCGTTCAACAAATAGAGGCGTGTGTTAGCGATTGGCCGACCAATGGGAAGCTTTGTCGTCCCTACCGGCATTTCAGTGATACGGTATGTCGTGGTAAACGTCGTTCCCTCACTCGGCCCATAGCCATTCAATAACTGCTGAGGCGGGCTATTACGCAGGACCTGAGCGATCACATGCGGATTAAGCACATCCCCTCCGACAATCAAGATATTGATCTGTGGGAGAACCGGAGACAACTCCGCTGCCAGTCGGTTAAACAACCCAACCGTCAGCCACAAAACCGTAATCCGATGAACCTGTAAAGCCTGTACAAACGCCTGTGGGGTCAACAAGGTAGTGTGGTCGATGACCACCAGCGCGCCACCGTTGAGCAAAGGGGTCCAGACTTCGAAGGTACTCGCGTCGAAAGCCGGATTAGCGGTAAAGGCAATTCGGTCATCCTGTCCGGTTTCAGCATAACCATTATTGATAACCAACCGAACCACCGCACGATGAGGCACTACCACGCCTTTTGGTGTACCGGTAGAGCCAGAGGTATACATGATATACGCTGATCCGGTACTGGAAGCGGGTAAGTCAGGATTGAGGCGATCTTCTTCCCTGATGGTGCTCATCTCGCCAGAGAGACGAAATAACGGAATAGCCAGAAGATCAGCCGGAATATCAGCCCGCATATCGGTGAGCAGCAATTTAGCTGAACAATCTTTTATCAACCAGTTCTTCCGCTCGTCCGGTACGCCAGGATCAATCGGAACATAAACAGCACCCGCCTTGAGAATAGCTAACTGAGCCACGACCAGCTCAATGGATCGCTCTAACAAGATCGCAACATGCTCACCCGGATAAACCCCTTGCTCAATTAACTGACGAGCCAGCCGGTTAGCACGGATATTCAGCTCCGTATAACTGAGGGTTTGATCTCCCGCTATCAGCGCGGTAGCAACCGGCGTTTTCTCTGCCTGCTGTTCAAACAACTGATGAATACATAACTGCTCAGGATACGGTGTTTCCGTCGCGTTCCAGGTTTCCAGCAATAACGCACGTTCCGTTTCAGGTAAAATATTCAGATCCCGTACCGGTGTTTCTGGTGCCTGCTCCAGCGCTTCTGCCAGACTGGTCAGCGCCTGCTGCATATAACCACATACCCGATCCGGCTCAAACGGCTGTACTACCTGCGCAGTCAGCCCCAGAGTAGAACCCCCGTCCTCTACCGACAGCACCAACGGATAGTTAGTCCGCTCCTGTTCACCCAGGAATTCGATACCCGGTACAACCTGATGTGGGATCAGCGGCTGCTCATTATGCCGGTAGTTCAACAGGGCACTAAACAGTGGCGTGCCACCCGCTACCCCACTGCAACGTTGGGCCTGCGCCAGTGAAGTATGCTCATAATCCAGCAAGCCGGCCAGCCGGGACTGTGCCAGCCGAACACTGTCCTGCACCGGTGTATCATCCATATCCAGTCGCAGCGGCAAGGTATTGATAAACAGCCCCATGCCGCTGTCAACCCCTTCCCCCGCCGCCATGCGCCCGAACAGCACAGTACCAAACACCACTTTATTCTGCCCGCTGGCCCGTGACAGCACCTGCGCCCAGGCCAGATGACACAATGTTGCCACACTGACACCCAGACGTTTTGCCTGCTGACGAAGGCGGTTGTTTAACTCCGGTGATAACATCCGGTGCGATTGTGTGACCTGCGAACCATCACGATGCACCTCGGTCAGGCCAAACGGCAATGTTGGCTCATCCACGTCAGCCAGCATGTCGGTAAAGAAACGGGTATGCTCTGCCTGATTGACATTCAACCGGGCCTGCGCCACCAGATTGCGGAAAGGCATCGGTACAGGCAGGTTGTCATTCTGTCCGGCAAGACAGGCCTGTACTTCGCGGTGCATCACTTCCATTGTCGTATGGTCGCCAATCAGGTGATGCTGTAATTGCAGCACATGCCAGCGGCCATCAGTTTCCTGCGCCACGGCTTCTTGTGCTACTACAAAACGCAACAATGGGGCCTGACTCAGATCAAAACGATACTGGCGTGGGTCAAAACGGTGAGCCAATTGCTCACCCGCTGGCCCGTCAGCCGGATCCAAAGTCAGTTCAGTGATCGATAAAGGCGCTTGACGACAAACCACCTGCGCCGGTGCAGATAATCCCTGCCAGATAAATGCGGTTCGCAGGATATCATGGCGATTAACCACCTGTTGCACTGCCGCCAGATAGCGATCCAGCAGCGCACGGTCAGCAAAAATCATCGGATAGGCCAGCAGATAGGGGTCACCTTCCTTCGCCAGCAGATGATGGAACAAGATACCGTCCTGCAACGGTGACAGCGCATAGATATCCTGAATATTAGCGATCCCACCCGGCACTTGTTCAACAATGTGATCAATCTCAGACTGGGTCAGATCAATCAGCGGCAACATTGCCGGTGTCAGCACGGTAGTTGCTGGAGTAATGACATTCGGCGGCACCACGACGGCCTGATGTTGTTCCAGTGTCCGGGCCAGTTCTGACAGCGTCGGGCACTGGAACAGGTTACGGGCGGCCAGTGTCAATCCCAGACTGTGCAGGCGTTCAATCATCCGTACGCCGAGCAAAGAGTGGCCGCCCAGCGCAAAGAAACTGTCATGTCGGCTAATTTGCTCAATACTCAGTAATTCGCGCCAAAGGGTCGCCAGCACAATCTCTTTCTCTCCTAGCGGCGCTTCATAAACCTGACGGGCGAAGGCGTCCTCCCTCGGTGCCGGCAACGCCCGGCGATCCAATTTACCATTCGGCGTCAATGGGAATTCATCCAGACGCACAAAAGCCACCGGTACCATATAATCCGGCAACCGTTCACTCAGGTGTTCACGCAGGCGAGCGGCCAATCCGTCATTCTCTTGGGTCAGTACATAGGCAACCAGTTGTTTATCCTGTCCCTCCCCTAACGCCAGCACCACCGCTTCACGTATCGCCGGATATTCCACCAGTCGAGCCTCAATTTCCTCCGGTTCAATCCGGAAACCGCGGATTTTTACCTGCTGGTCGTTACGGCCCAGAAATTCCAGATTACCGTCCGGCAGATAGCGGGCCAAATCTCCGCTCCGGTACATACGCGCATTCGGTTTATCGCTAAATGGATCGGTGAGAAAGCGTTCAGCGGTCAGTTCAGGTTGGTTAAGATAACCGCAGGCCACGCCGTCACCCCCGATATAAATCTCACCGGTCATCCCCAATGGCACCGGCTGACCATCAGTATCCAGCAAATAAATCCGGGTGTTGGCAATAGGCCGACCAATAGGAATAGAAGTCGTATCCGATGTTAATCCGTGAATGTGGTAAGTCGTGGTAAACGTGGTTCCCTCACTCGGACCGTAGGCGTTCAATAACTTTTTGGGTGGGTTTTTACGCAGCACTTGAGCAATGATATGCGGATCGAGGACATCTCCCCCGACCAGCAGCATGTTAAGTTGAGGCAGCACTGGGGATAGCGCCTCCGCCAGCCGGTTAAACAGCCCGACACTCATCCACAGGACCGTAATACGATGCGCCTGTAACGCCCGGACAAAATCCTGCGGTGTCAGCAACGTGGTATGATCAATAACCACCAGCGCAGCACCGTTGAGCAACGGCGCCCAGACTTCAAAGGTGCTGGCATCGAAAGCCGGATTCGCGGCGAAAGCAATCCGGTCACTGGGTTCAATGTCAGCATAGCCATTATTGATAACTAACCGGACGACAGCACGATGGGGCACGATAACCCCTTTTGGGATACCTGTCGAACCGGAGGTGTACATGATATACGCCGGCGCTGTACTGGCTCCCAATAAATCAGGATTGCGATGTTCTTCTGCCCGGATCGGTTCTGTCTCGCCGGTAAAACGGAACCGCGGGATACCCCATTCAGCCGGGATCTCCGTCTGCATATCCGTCAGCAGTAATTTGGCGGCACTATCGTTTATCAGCCAGTTTTTCCGTTCATCCGGTACGTTGGGATCGACAGGGACATAAACCGCACCAGCCTTAAGGATAGCTAATTGAGCCACCACCAGTTCAATTGAGCGTTCTAGCAGAATCGCTACATGGTCACCCGGGCAAATCCCCTGTTCAATCAGTTGACAAGCCAGCAAGTTGGCTCGGGCGTTCAGTTCCGCATAGCTCAGGGTCTGGGTCTCATCGATTAACGCGGTGGCAGTTGGGGTTTTCTCTGCCTGTTGTTCAAACAACTGATGAATACCTATATGGTCAGGATATGGGGTTTCCGTGGCGTTCCATGTTTCCAGCAACCCTACTCTAAGGGGATTTTCCTTGCCGGTAATACTATCTTTCATCTGCTTACTACCTCAACGAATCTATTGGATATTTGAAAACGGTTATTTCCAGCAACCATCACAAATGTTTTTCTTTTACGTTTCGGAGAAATAACAAAGGGCCTATCGAGCATCGAAAGATACTCAGGCAATATTTTCTCTCAGGCGCTGGATGTCATAGACCGGCTAATAACTGCATACCCCAAAATGGGGTGACAATAATTTCCGGACAGAGGAATAAATGGTTTATTTGATAAACCGGAAGAAGTTATTCCATTTTTTATTAATCGACGCTGAATTACATAACTAAATAGAAATAGATCTATTAATTATATCTACTGGTATGAGCACTAAGTCCCTGCTGTATTTTTCCCATTTAGCATTAATATTTGATTTAAATTTAGAGAGTGAATAATGTTTTTAGTCGTTAAACGGAGCAATGTAATCTGATGTGGGTTTTCCTTTAAAAACGTTGTCGGCTTATCCATTTGCTGCTGAATCCAGAGCTTGGCTTGTTCTGCGGTTTCAGATTGCAGGGCTACAGTTACCCTTGCAATATTTCAGCATTCCCCTTCACAAAAAAAATTAATATTTATCAGTAACAATTAATCAACAACCCTCTGTTGCTGGTGGGGTTTTATTCTATATAGGTATTTATTCTTGC
>NZ_LFCV01000137.1 GCF_001037465.1 Xenorhabdus khoisanae | reverse complement strand
GTATATTAACGTTGATGCTCAAGATTGGGTAACCAATGGAGTAAATTATCATTTTTATAACCAACTTTGGGGGCAAAAATCTTATGATCACACTACCTGTGTAGTTCAGCATAAGAGAATTAAATTAAATCTAAAAAATGGTTATGAAATTGTTTATAAGTCCGTTAAGAATAAAGGTATTCCAAGTGATTATGTTGAAAAAAAATGGTTTGTTGATAATAAAGCACCTTTTGCATTAGCTCTTGCACATAGCTCACCAAATGATAGCGACGGGAATGGTTGTTATTTGAATAGTTGGTATGTAGAGCCAGATGAGGGACAAAAAATTGGACACCCAAGTCAATTAAATCATTGGTTTGAATCCATGTCTCAGCCAGGCTGGCCTTCATTGTATTTCAGTGGTTCCGAAAGCGGTCGTTATGATGCAGCCACGTGGGCGTACTGGCCTTTTTTCACGTCTGGTAATACTAATGATAAGAAACCATATCACTATGTGAGTAAGTATAATAATGAAGTAACTATTCAAGCTTATCAACTTCATGTCCCTAATAGTTCTTCTATTTACTGGGGCAAATACTGTAAACCAACATATCCGGAATTACGCAACTCCGCAAAAATTCAAATAATTGATAATTATGGTAATTCAGGTGAGTTTTATGTGAACTTTAATGCTGACATTAACGCATCTGTAACTGTTTCCTAAATATTACAGTAAATAAAACACGCCGACCATCGAGTTGAATTATAACACTGATGGCGTCCCCCCCCCTTGTACTCAACTTTTCACATGTGACCTTTTATGAAAACCCAAAGCACGGAATTCTATTCACAGGCATCTAATTTTATAACCGCTGTTTCCGGAGGTGTGGATCCCCGGGTCGGGCTTTTTAATGTCAATCTGCCCCTCGCGAATCTTCATTCCAGTGCGCTGGCTGGCCCAGCACTTTCACTTTCACTGATGTATAATCCTCTCTCGGATGTTAATAACGGATTTGGCTCCGGCTTCAGCCTTAATTTTTCCTCCTGCGATACTCGTACTGGTAAACTGCAACTCTCTTCTGGCGAGGAGTACCGTGTTGACACCAGAACGATGGTCGTCAAACAAAAAAAACTTAAAAACTTTATCCTCAAAAAAACAGATGACACCCACTGCCTCATTATCCATAAAACCGGTCTTACAGAGCTTCTGTCCCTAATTCGAGAGGTGTATGTCCCTACACGTATTACCGCTCCCGACGGGCGGGGTCTAACGCTGACATGGAATTCAACGTTTTCACCCGCCCGGCTAGCACAAGTAACAGACGATGAAGGTACAGTGTTGTGCACTATTACCTATCCGAATGAGTCCGTAGGCTCCACAAAATTCACCCTGCAGCCAGACGATGATGCAGGATTTAGCATTGTGTTCAGGTTTACTAATGAATATCTGATTAGCGTGATCAGCCAAGCCTCCGAGCAGGCGTTAGTATGGTCATTTGCTTACGATGACGTGGGACCAGAGAGAAATTATCGTGCCATCACAGAAATTACCTCTCCTACAGGCTTGAAGGAGAAGGCCGAATATTACACCGATTCTGGCATGAAATTTCCTGAAATTGCCAAATTACCCGATCTTCCCTGTGTTTACCAGCATACTGTCATCCCAGGCAGTGGGCAGCCGCCAAGTATCACGCTTTGGACTTGGACGCAGAAGAACTATCTTGGCAGGGACGCTGGGCTGAACCAGTGGCAGCCGGATACCGATGGAATGCTGAATATCCTGCTTGCTGACTATCAGTACGGCTCCACAGAAAAAATGGTAGATATCGATGGCAGCACTGCACTCAAGACGATCACACGTCGTTATAACAGCTACCATCTACAGGTATCAGAAACCACACTACGGGATGGGAAGATTTACTCGTTAACAACAGAGTATCATGCGACACCGAATGTAACCTTTGACAACCAGCCTGCACAGTATGCTCTGCCTATTTCACAGACCGAATCTTGGGATGATGGCAGTGGTGCAGCTCCCTGCACACGCATAACCCGCACGCAGTTTGATGGGGCTGCCAATCCGCTGCACCAGGAAACTCCGGACGGTACCGTCACGGAGTATATTTATTACCCTGCTAAAGGTGAAGATGGACGCTGCCCGGCAGACCCGTACGGCTTCACCCGCTATCTAAAAAGTATAACAGTCACGCCCCGTCAGGTTCAAGGGGATGAACCCACTACAGTTACGACAAGTACTTGGAAAAAACAGAAAATCCTGAGGGGAGATGGCTATGCCGTGGTGGCAAACTCGGTGACGGAAATCACCGGTAATACCCGAACCGTTATCACCCGGGAGTATTATGACGACACGGCCGATATCCTACGTTTTGGCCGTGAAAAAGCACGGAAGACCGTCCTGACGCCTGATGTGACGTCAAGGGAAACGTTTACCAGCTATCAGTCCTTTGCGTATTGCGCCACGGAACAGGGGCTTATCCAATCAGAAACCTTTACCGGTCATGATGACCTAACGGCAACACGGTCAACCCTGCGGCACGCCTATATGGGGTACCTTCTGTCAGAAACTGACGCTCAGGGCGTAACGGTGACTCACTCGTACGATAAAATTGGCCGTCTGCTGACCCGGACCATGTCTCCGGATACAAACCATGAGAACACCACCTCTTGGTCTTACGCCATTGAAGATACTGGCCCGGTCACCACCGAAACTGACGCCTCCGGCAACCAGTTGAAAACTTACTTTGACGGCGCGGGACGGGATATCAGGCTACAGCGTTTCGATAAGGATGAGACACAAACGTGGTTTGAGGTATCATCACGGACGTACAATGCTCTGGGTGAAGTTGCTTCTGGCACTGGCAGCGATTGGCTGACTGGTTTGTCAGAGCATTACAACATTAACATGG
>NZ_LFCV01000136.1 GCF_001037465.1 Xenorhabdus khoisanae | reverse complement strand
GTTTTAAATAGGTAGAGATTACATAAAGGCAGAGAATTCCTCTCTGTTTTAGGCGGGATGATTGTAAAAGATCAAATTATTTTAAGAATAAAAAGATTGAAAAAAGTGGTGAAAAAAGACACGTATTCTATGCGGGAAATGGCAATAAAAACAAATTTATTTAATTATTCTATAACATTTTTCAGGGGGGTGTGGGTACAAGGCATTGGCTGCTATTTATAAATAGCAGCCATATAATTTTACTGGTGAATATTATCGTTATCACCATACAAGGATGGCATACCTTCGGGACGTGTCTTAAAGCGGCGGTGTAACCACATGTATTGATCAGGTGCCTGCATGATCTCTTTTTCAATCACCTTATTCATGAACGCAGCAGCCTCTACTTCATCTTTGAGAGGGAAATTTTCTACAGCGGGTTGAATAATTAATTCATAACCTTTCCCATCGGGTAGTCTGCGAGGAGTAAAAGGGAGCAATGCCGGATTGGACAAACGGACGAGAATTGAGGTTCCAGTCGTCGTTGCCGCATGTTCAACAGCGAATAGCGGGGCGAATACGCTGTTACGTGGGCCGTAATCATGATCAGGCGCATACCAGACAATTTCACCGTTTTTCAGGCAGCGGATCATACCCTTCACATCTTTTCTATCTAACATGTATTTATTAGATCGGAGCCGTCCCCATGTTTGTAGCCAATCCATAACAGGATTGTCATTTGGGCGATACACACCAATCCCCGGATTCAACATGCCAAAGATACGCGCTCCTAATTCCAGGGTCAGAAAATGCACTCCAATAACGATAATTCCTTGGCCTTTGGATTGCACTTTTTGAATATTTTCCCGTCCAGTGATGTTGAACCAGCGCCTGATTCTCCAGTCAGGCCAGAACCAAGCCATTCCTGTTTCAAACAAACCCATGCCAACAGATTCAAAATTTTTTACCAGCCATTCATGCCGTTTTTCTGGAGGCATATCAGGGAAACAAAGAGCCAAGTTGCGTTCAGCGACTTTGGCGCGCTTTTTCAAAAAACGTTGTGATAGCCGACCGAGCCGGGTTCCTATCCAGTAAATCGCTGGGTAAGGGAGTAAAACCAATAAATAAAGTATGCCGATACCTAACCAAGTCAGCCAGTAACGGGGATGTAAAAATGAACGACGAAAAGGAGGTGCTTGTATCATGTGTTTTCAGTGTATTATTTGTCATTTTGAATTGAAGCTGTGTCCAAAATCTTCACATATTTCATCGTTAGTGAACGACTTGTACGCTCAGTCTTTTATACCCGTCGTCTTTCGAGTTGCCGCTATGTTGGCTGCATCTTGAAATCCATAGGGTATAGGTACAACTTGTGTTCAAATTATCTGCAACAATAGACGCCTATTGAGTAGGCTCTAAGAGTCATTTTGGGGCATTAATTACCTAATTAGGCGATAAATTGTTCGATTACCGCGCCTGCTTGACAGCATGTTACCATGCGACAGTCGTGTTATGACCATCCTTTGTATGGTATTGGCATGATTATGCTATTCCCGTATACGATATTCAAATATTTGCTATACACTGTCAGAACACAAATCACTGTCCGCTAAAGTGCATTTTCGCTATGATATTCGGCCATCAGTGGGGCAACCATTGAAGTTTTTATTTTTTTGTAATCGAAATTCAGGAAAGTACACCATGCAAGTGTTACATAACCGTATTTCTAATAAAGAGCTGAAAGAACGTATGTTGGCTGAAACCGAGCCGCGCACGACCATCTCTTTTTATAAATATTTTACCATTTCCGAACCACAGGCTTTTCGCGACAGCCTGTATCAAAAATTTACTGAACTATCTGTCTTTGGTCGGGTTTATATCGCCAAAGAAGGTATCAATGCTCAAATTAGTGTACCTTCCAGTAACGTTGATGCTTTGAAAACATTATTGGATGATACTGATCCTGCATTGCGTAACCTGCGCCTGAATATTGCTCTGGAAGATGACGGTAAATCATTCTGGGTATTGCGTATGAAATTGCGTGAACGCGTTGTTGCTGATGGTATTGAAGATGAAACTTTTGATCCATCAAAAACAGGCGAATATCTCAAAGCGGCTGAAGTGAACCAAATGCTGGATGATCCTGATACCGTCTTTGTCGATATGCGTAACCACTACGAATATGAAGTAGGGCATTTCGAAAACGCAATTGAAATTCCTTCTGATACGTTTCGTGAACAGCTGCCAATGGCAGTAGACATGCTGAAAGACAATAAAGATAAAAATATAGTTATGTACTGCACGGGCGGAATTCGCTGTGAAAAAGCGAGTGCTTATATGCTGCATAATGGTTTTAACAAAGTCTATCATGTAGAAGGTGGCATTATTGAATATGCCCGCAAAGCGAAAGAAAAAGGGCTGCCAATTCGCTTTATTGGGAAGAACTTTGTCTTTGATGAGCGTATGGGCGAACGCATTTCTGAAGAGGTCATTGCGCACTGCCACCAGTGTGGAGCGACATGTGATAGCCATACTAATTGCAAGAACGATGGTTGCCACTTGTTGTTTATCCAGTGCCCATCTTGTGCAGAGCGTTTCGAAGGTTGTTGCAGCGATGCTTGTAGTGAAGAAATGAAACTACCAGAAAACGAACAACGTGCTCGTCGGGCAGGAAGAGAGAATGGGGCTAAAATTTTTAATAAGTCCCGCTATCGTTTAAATGATGGTTTGAATATTACATCATTGCAATCTATTAAGTGATGTATACCCGCCGTCTTTCAAGTTGCAACTTTGTTGGTTGCAACTTGAAGTCGATGGGGCATAAATATTCTTTAACTAGTTAGCCTACAGCACTGATGAATTAGCCTAAATAATCAAATATCATTTAGGCTAAAGAAATTTATTTAAATGACTTAACATAAATATTTAAATATATTGTAAATAAAAAGTAACTCTATTTTGTTAGAAACACCCGTTTTTTCTATAATATGCCTTTTGTGAGAATAGACTGTACTATTACTGACTTTTAGTATTTGGGCGATTTTATGAGTGTTGGTTTCTAACATCCAATAATAGATGACACGATTTTCCTGATGGCTAAAAATAGAGCTGTGAATATTGAAATGAGAGAAATAACGTCGAATATCAAATGATGTCATTTTCTTTAGGCGATTAAGTAACATCATCAGATTTTTTTTCGATAAGATAAAATCGTTATTTGTCAATTGGATAGGTGTTTTTCCAAAAGGATAGGGTTTGTCAATATAAGTATAAATACGTGTTTCATTAACTAATGAAATAAATAATTTCAGTTGTTCACAATATTCACTGTAGTGACCATAGCTTGTTAAATTCGCCAAAATAACATCCGGAGAAAAGAACGGCAGGATATTGATAGCATCTTGAATTGATGTCGCTTCTTTAAGAAAAATATTCGTATTTTCTTTTAGAAATGCAATAATTCCTAAGCGTGTATAATGGCATTCCTCAATGACTAATAATTTCATTACTTGAACATCCTTGTTCTACTATGGTTATTTAAAGATTGGTTATTTTAAAAAATGGGTTATTTAGAAAATTAGTTTAACAATTAAGCTATTCATGGATGAATACGGTCGTATAATACAGGATTATAAAGAATAGTGAACTAGATGGATAATTTTGTTGGTTAATATTTGTTCGGTTGTCTATTTTGGACACTCAGTACATTGAGTGCCCAAATGGGTTGAAGGAAAGTGTCTAAATTCATTGTTAATGTTTAATATGATCGAGTTGACTGTATTCTGATGCTTCTATTTTTTCAATTCCGGCTTGTAAAATGAGGATAAGTTGTTTGGCCACCCGTGTTGTTAACCACAATGTTTTGTCAACGCTAACATTCTCTGGATTTTGGTCTTGGGAGGATGCGTAATGAAGACGTATCATCATGGCATCATAGGCATCAACGGTGCTGATATCCCAGCCAACAACAGGATGAGTTTGAATTATTTCATTTTTATTGTCCATATAACCTCCTAATCAGACTACAGCATCATTATTGATATAAATGACTAAGAGCAAAAACACCCATCTAGGATGAGCAAATAGCAGTATAAACTTTTTTGCCAATCTAAGAAGTGAAAAGAGCGGAATTTTTTCATCATTACTGATGAGAATGATTATAAGTTATTCGATTTTTCTTATAAAACAGATAATTGTGCGGAAATAAAGGACAATTTCCGCACGGTCAGAAGTAAAAAAATTACTCACATAAGTTAACATCCCATCCGGCATCTTCCCCGGCAAGGAATGGAATCAGCTTTTCATCACCGCACTGAACATACTCAACAACAGAAGTCGGCTTACGTATCAGTTCGATAAAACCGTCATTAACTGGCAGATCATAAAATGCTGGGCCATTTAAGGAACAGAAAGATTCAAAATGTTCCATGGCTCCAATTTCTTCAAAAACAGTGGCATAGGCAGCCAGAGCGGTAGGAGCATTGAAAACTCCGGCGCAACCACAAGATGATTCTTTGCGGTGTAGTACATGGGGGGCTGAATCTGTTCCCAAGAAGAAGCGATTACAACCACTGGCAACTGCTGCCCTCAATGCTTCTTGATGAACGTTGCGTTTTAGTACTGGTAAGCAGTAAAGGTGGGGGCGAATACCACCAACTAGCATATGGTTGCGGTTGAACATCAAATGCTGTGGTGTCAGAGTAGCACCTAATTTATCGTTGCCTTCAAGAACGTATTCTGCGGCTTCTTTAGTTGTAATATGCTCAAAAACAACTTTTAGCCCAGAGAACTGCCTGCGTAATGGTTCCATCACTTGTTCGATAAATCGTGCTTCACGATCAAAAATATCGATATGGGAAGCGGTGACTTCACCATGAATCAGCAGGGGCATGCCTATTTTTTCCATGGTTTCCAATAATGGGTAGATCTTTTTGATATCAGAAACACCGTGGCTGGAATTTGTTGTTGCATTGGCGGGATAAAGTTTACAGGCGGTGAAAATGCCTTCTTTATAGCCCGTTTCAATTTGCATGCTGTCTGTTGAATCAGTCAGATAACAGGTCATAAGAGGTTGGAAATCGTGATCTGATGGAATAGCTGCGATTATCCGCTCTTTATAGGCTTTGGCGCTGGCAACATCTGTCACTGGAGGGACAAGGTTGGGCATGACGATAGCTCGGCCAAAGAAACGGCTGGTATGGGGGACGATAGTTTTTAGCATATCACCATCGCGGAAATGGACGTGCCAGTCGTCAGGGCGGCGGATTTTAATTGTGTATGATTCAGTGGTCATGGAACCGGCTCCAGAATAAAGGTGAAAAAGTGATGGATGCTGATGCAGCATTCCTTAAAGCCGGAGGAGAATGATAAAACGAAAATAGCTAAATAGCTATTATTGAATGATAAAATCCTGTGAATTTTGAAATATTAGAATTTTAATTTTATGTTTGTTAGGGTATTCAGAGGAAATGTATCGTATCAAAAAAGGAAAAAATAGAAGTAACAACACGAGGGTGAATTGAATTTGGCTCCTCCAGCTGGACTCGAACCAGCGACATACGGATTAACAGTCCGCCGTTCT
>NZ_LFCV01000135.1 GCF_001037465.1 Xenorhabdus khoisanae | reverse complement strand
CAACAGGAAAAAACGGCACGCCGAAATCCCTTGCGTCCTTCTTTTGTTGCTAGACACGCTTCAGAAGCATGCTGTATCTGAATGGCAGCTAATGCCGTATTTTCATACGGCATTGCAATATATTCCCTGAATGTTGGAACAGTAAAATTTCAATTCCAACGTGGTATATATAAAAATATTATTGTTATTCATGAATGATATTTATACATAAACTTATCTACTCGCGAAGAATATTCAAATAGAAGAACTCAATAATCTAATGCCAGTCACAAATATTAGGGAAAAATTAAGTTTTGTAATTAATAAATTTTAAAAAGAAGACACTAAAATTTGTTTCACAGCAATATAATAACAGAACTTACCCATTAAATTTTTCGATATCACATCCAAATCAAAAAAGATAAATCCATGTAAAAACAATACATTAATAAATAACAATCACGCCATAACAAAACCAATTTAAATTAGAATAATAAAAATAATTTCATTTTATAAATAATTACTTACTATTTATTTAGCATTGAAAACAAAAAGCACACTCATACAAAAGTTAAAAACAAATAATACTATTAATTAGCATGGTTAATATTAAAAGCAAAAAACAACCCCCAATAGGAGGCTGTTTTCTCTCAATAATTCAGATTATTAGCATCAAACCTGATACATTTTCCGCAAATAACAAGAAACTGCATCATCAGAATTGGAACCTATAACTTCCATCTCCGGTAAAATGTCTTTCAAACGCTGATGTGCTCCCTGCATAATGCAGCCCTTACCTGCCACACTCAACATTTCACGGTCATTCATACCATCACCAAAAGCAATGCAGTCACTCAACTGATACCCGATGGATTGACAAACCTGCTCCAACGCATGACCCTTAGAGACGCCACCTGCCATCACTTCCAAACAATTTCTCAGTGAAAAACTAACATTGACTTTTTCTCCCCAGCGCGCCTTGATCCTCTCTTCCAAATCCACCAGATAATCATGATCGTCACTGGTGTAATAAACCTTGCACACACCATCCAGAGGAAAATTATCGTGCTGAAAAAGCTGGTAATGGAAAACTGACTCCTGAAAAAATTCTTCCTGTTCAGGAGCTTCACGATTCATTAACCAATCGTCATTATTGAAGTAGTTAGTCAGCACATTGGGATTATCGAATTCCAATAGGCATAAATCATGGGCAATTTCAGGATCTAAATTGTGGCTGAATACCAATTCATCTTGCGTATTGTGAACTCTTGCGCCATTGGATGTGATCATATAAGCATCAATGCCCAATCCATCACGGATCTGCCCCACATCTATATGATGACGCCCTGTCGCAAAAATAAAATGAATCCCTTGGTCTGTCAGCAAGTTCAACGTTTCCTTGGTATATGGCGTTAATTTATGGGCGGGAGACAACAACGTGCCATCTAAATCTGAAGCAACAACTTGATACATAGTTATAGTTCCTAAACTAAATCAGTTCTGGTCAAAAAAATCACAAATTGCATTAAGGGCCTGCGCCCGCAATACATCTTTTTCGAACAGGATTTCGTGATGAGCCCCTTGGATAACCAGAGGCTTTTGTTCTTCTTTTCCTGTTCCCGCTTTTTGACGTGATTCGCAAAAAGCCAGTAGCTCCCGATTACTCACTACTTTATCTTCACTCGCCTGTAACACGATGAGTGGAGTCTGAATTTTGCCCGCATTTTCAACCAGATTATCTCCCATTAGCATACTTTCACGCATCCAATGGTAAGTCGGCCCACCAAGGCGTAATTCAGGATAATCAACATAATAGCGTAAATAACGCTGATAACGTGCATAACTGTGCGTTAATAGATTGATGAAATAAGGCAATGGCCGCCATTGCCCCGTCGATAATGCATAAGCATTACGTCTTTTGACATTGGGTTCTGCCTGATTAACCAGGAAATGCGCCAACCAGCGGGGCATGGGTAAATTGATACCAAACATCGGCGCACATAATGCCACCGCACGAAAAACAGGTTCTTGGTAACGTTGCAGGAAACGGCTCAAGATAGCCCCTCCCATTGAATGCGCCAACGCATAGCAATGATGAAACGGACGGGACGTCACTTCCAGCTCGATGAATTTCGCAAGGTCATCCACGTAATGTTCAAACTCTTCAACATGACCTTTTTGTTCATCATCCAACATTCGTCCTGAACGTCCTTGTCCACGATGATCAATGATAAAAATATCGTAGCCCAGATGGTAAAAATCATAGGCCACTTCAGGGTATTTCACGTAACTTTCACTGCGACCGGGCAAAATCACGAGTGTTTTGTCATGATGGGGTGAACAAAAGGAGGCATAATGGATGGGAATATCATCAACTCCCATAAATTGCCGCTCTTCTCTCGTTCGCCAAAAATCCAGTAATAATCCATTCGTAAAGGCAGAGAACTGAGGTTCGCGGTTTAACCAGCTTGCTTTCAATATCTCAGGTGCCATTTATCGTCCTCTGTTAGTACCCTTCGGTTATTCAAATCCCTCAAAATGCTCGCGGATAAGCGTCATAAACGCATCGCCGAAACGCTCCAGTTTTCTCTGCCCAACCCCATTGATTAATAAAAGCTCATCAGGTGTAATCGGGCACTGTTCTGCCATCTCAATTAACGTGACATCGTTGAAGACGACAAAAGGCGGAATGTTATTTTCATCAGCAATGGATTTACGCAGTTTGCGCAATTTCGCAAATAATTTGCGATCATAATTACCACTGTATGATTTG
Source organism: Xenorhabdus khoisanae (assembly GCF_001037465.1). Taxonomy (GTDB): domain Bacteria; phylum Pseudomonadota; class Gammaproteobacteria; order Enterobacterales; family Enterobacteriaceae; genus Xenorhabdus; species Xenorhabdus khoisanae. Next base: position 16,335 of record NZ_LFCV01000135.1, on the reverse strand, counting down.
TTTTGCTGATTACGGCTTTTCAGGTTTTGGATACGCGGTACGGCAAGTTGTAAAGGTACTTCGCTCCGTAATACAGGCCGTGAAGCCTCTGTCAATTGCAATGCAGAATAATTGGCGATGTTTTGGCTAATCAGTCCCAAGTGAATAAGCTGACGCAAGACGCTCATCCAATGTTCCTGACTTTGCTCTTTACCGATGCCATACACGGGCAGTTTGTCATGCCCAAAATCTCTAATGCGTTGATTATTCGCACCACGTAACACTTCTACAATATAGCCAATCCCAAAACGTTGTCCAACTCGATAGATGCAAGATAATGCTTTCTGCGCTTCCACCAGCCCGTCATAACGCTTGGGTGGGTCAAGGCAAATATCACAGTTGCCACAGGCCGTCTGGCGGCTTTCACCAAAATAGTTCAGCAGAACCAAGCGTCGGCAAGTCTGAGCTTCCGCAAATGCTCCCATGGCATTGAGTTTATGTCGTTCGATATCTTGTTGTTCACCAGCCGGCTTTTCTTCCAGACAACGGCGCAACCACGCCATATCCGCAGGATCGTAAAACAGCACAGCTTCAGCAGGTAAACCATCTCGCCCCGCACGGCCTGTTTCCTGATAATAAGATTCGATATTACGGGGAATATCAAAATGCACGACAAAACGCACGTTGGGTTTGTTTATCCCCATACCAAATGCAACGGTTGCCACAACCATCTGCAAATCGTCCCGCTGGAACGCATCCTGCACCCATGCACGTTGATTGTTTTCCAACCCTGCATGATAAGGTGCAACGCTTAATCCACGCTTTTGCAAACGTTCTGCTGTTTCTTCCACTTTAGTACGGCTATTGCAGTAAATAATCCCACTTTTTCCCTGCTGACCACGCACAAATGACCAGAGTTGATCGAGCGGTTTATATTTTTCTACCAACGTATAGCGAATATTGGGGCGATCAAAACTACTGATATGGATAATCGGTTCGCGTAATTCCAATAAACGCACAATATCCTGACGAGTGGTTTTATCCGCCGTTGCCGTCAGTGCAATCACTGGAAGGGCGGGGAACCGATGGCGAAGCTGGCCCAGTGCCCGATATTCCGGGCGAAAGTCATGTCCCCACTGGGAAATACAGTGGGCTTCATCGACAGCCAATAAGACTGGTTGCCAGTCGTGAAGCTGATCGAGGAAGTTATCTGTCACCAGCCGCTCAGGGGCAATATAAAGTAGTTTAATGACCCCCTGACGGCAGCGTTGAATGATATCAAACTGCTGTTCACGGCTTTGCGTTGAATTCAGACATTCCGCTTCTACGCCATTTGCCCGCAATTGGTCAACTTGATCTTTCATCAACGAAATTAGTGGCGATACAACCAGTGTCAGCCCATTTTTTACCAATGCCGGGATTTGGTAACACAACGATTTACCGCCTCCCGTTGGCATAATCACCAGACAGTCGCGTCCATCAAGAACGGCGTCAATAACCTGTTGCTGTCCCGGGCGAAATTGCTGGTATCCGAATGTTTTTCGTAATGCTTGTTCAGCCAGCGATGCCGTGCTGATGAGTTCTGCGGTAGACACGCTTTTCCTCAATCGTTACTAAAAAAAGCCTAAAAACAGGCTGTAAAAAATATAGACGCAATCTAAACGCCTGTATATTACGCTATCTCACTGTCGCAGTAATTAGCCATAGCAATTACAGCATATCATTCAGCATGACACCGATACCACGGTTTCAAATCCACCTGCCAATTACCGTTTTGCGCCAGAAAAATTTGTGGCTCATAATTCGTTTCACGGAATGGCGGTGATTCTTTCTTATTATTGAGCTGCCGCCATAAGTATAAACAATGTAATTCGTATCATAGGGGTTGAGTATTAAAGGAGATTCTTGCTTACCTAACATCGTCGAAAGCACACTCCTTCTCACTTCATCAACCTGCTTTTCTGCTGCGTGAGCCAAGGGTGATAATAAGCAGGTAATAACCAGTATTTTCCATAACAAACGCATTTCTGGTTTTCCTATTGTAATAATTTCAAACTAAAAATTTCTGCTTATTCTACATGCGATATGGTTATTTTTTGTAGTCCGTTTTTTTTTAATGAATCGTTTTTCGAGGCGCTTCACAGACTGGCAAGGTCGATAATAAAAGCATAAACTTAACAAATTGTTAACCAAAAGAACCATTAAATATCAGTGGCTTTACTTCTTATTATCAGGAACCTCACCTATGGAAAATATACAGCGAGCAGACAGAGCATTAACACCAGAAGAAACATTAACACCAGAAGAAGCCCGTAAGTTTATCGGCGAATTGTTTGTTTATCACATGCCATTCAACCGACTTCTGGGACTTGAGCTGCTCCGCTTTGAGCAAGATTACGCTGAATTACAATTTTGCAATCAAGAAAAATTAGTCGGAAATATGGTTCAGAAAATTCTGCATGGTGGAGCCATCGCTTCCATATTGGATGTTGCCGGAGGGCTGGTTTGTGCAGGCAGTGCCCTGACTACATTGGACACACTCACAATTGCAGAGATGCAAAAGCGTCTGCCGACTGTCGGCACGATTGATTTACGCGTGGATTACCTGCGCCCCGGACGTGGTGAAGTGTTTACCGCCAGTAGCAATATTATCCGCGCTGGCAACAAGGTTTCAGTCGCCAGAATAGAACTGCACAATGAACAAAAAGTACATATTGCCAGTGCAACAGGAACTTATTTAGTTGGCTGATCCAAAATAAATCAAGGAATGTGTCAGCAAAGCATATTCCTTTTTTATGAATATTCACAACGGTCAGACAGGCAATACCAGAAAATCGCAACAAGCTGCTTTACAAAGTAATTTATTGAAACGCCAATCAATAAACCAACCAGAGAATAAGCTATGACCCCAAGAACCAAAGCAGAACAAGAAATCCTCGCAGGAACCCCCGTCTCTGCCGTTGTCTATATCTGGTATCCCTGTCACAAATTTTTCGCGGGACATGCCTCTATTTATATCGGCGGAGTACCTAAATGTCCTTGGCCGGATGATTTTCCCTACAGCACAACACCTGCAAATCCCATGCTTGCAAACCCAATACCTGAAAATAATGAAAGGCAGCCAACATCACCAAACGAGAGAAGAGGTGCCGTTTCCCCTACTCCCTATTCCGTAACAGAAAGAGATTGGCCCTCAACCTCCTCAAACAATCCACGGCGTCCGACAGATGATAATTATGTCAGTTTTCTTGCTGATCCAAATATACCGCGGGGAATTTTATCATGTGCCGGTGTCTTTAATAATCTTCGGGAGGATTTTGTCGTCTCCCCTCATTTGGAATATTATCTGGTTGGATTAGATGTTGTAAAAATGCAACACGAAAAGAGTAAAATCTATAATGGAAAAATGTATGGCAATTTCCAGATGAGCCATAGTTATAACCCCATTAATAAAAATTGCTCAACAATGGTTGCCAAAATATTAAAAGCAGGTGGAGTAGAAAGTTTATTAACGCCAAATTGTTCCATGAATCAATATCGAACACCTAAAGATATTGCACAATTGTGTAATAAGCTGAGAAATCGAGGTATGGCAGCCAAAGTAAGAGAGCTGGATTGCCCGGGTAAGCTGGAAACTCCCTTTAGAACCTTACTGGGGTTCAGATAGAAATAAAATGAGATTAGTCCAATGCGATTCTTAAAAAAGAAAACACATGCCGTTCCCTACATAAGTGAACCTATACGGTTTTGTCTTAAGATCAAAAAAGTATTCCGTTGGGATAGCAGGCTCCTCATGTAATGAGGCTGTTTTTGGTTCAGAAGATTTATCGGGTGCTGACTATTATTAATCTGCCAAAGCCTGCAAAGCTCAAAATGAAACAGGTGATAAATTACACAACCATAGACAACTATTTTACCTAAATGCAACAAATTAGCATAAGGTGCTATTCAGATACACAAAAAAATTTAATTTATTACTCATGCCATTAACTACTTGTAAATCATCCAACCCGATGCCACATTGTATAGGTCATGGGTGAATACCCTCGCTTCTCTTCTTCTTATTTTTCTAAACATTCAAGGATATTATGAGCAACCAACAGACTGCCAAAGGTATCTTGTATGCCTTAGGAGCCTATTTTATTTGGGGGCTGGCTCCCATTTACTTCAAGAGCATACAATACGTTCCTCCCGATGAAATCGTATCGCACCGTGTTATATGGTCTGTATTTTTTATGGTGCTGATGCTGACAGTCACTCGACACTGGCGTCAGGTCTGGGCGATTGTCCGTCAACCAAAGACCTTGCTACTATTGGGTTTTACCGCCTTCACGATTACCAGTAACTGGCTGACTTATATTTGGGCGGTCAACAATAACCATCTTCTTGAAGCAAGTCTGGGGTATTTTATTAACCCTTTGGTGAGTGTGTTGTTCGGCATGTTTTTCCTTGGTGAGCGATTCCGCCGTATGCAGTGGATTGCCGTGGCCTTGGCCTTTACAGGCGTACTCATCCAGGTAGTGCAATTTGGCTCTGTACCCGTGATTGGCTTGTACTTAGCGACAACGTTTGCCGTCTATGGGCTGATCCGCAAAAAGCTAGGTGTGGATGCACAAACGGGTATGTTGGTTGAGACGGTTTGGGTATTCCCTGTCGCGCTGAGTTACTTGTTGTTCTTCACCAATAGCCCGACCAGCAATATGTTGGAGAATACCTACTCCTTGAACCTGATGCTGATTGCTGCCGGTATTATTACGACTGTGCCACTGTTGTTCTTCACTGCGGCGGCTGCACATCTGCGTTTGTCCACGCTGGGTTTCTTCCAGTATCTTGGCCCAACCATGATGTTCTTGTTGGCAACGCTGGTTTATGGTGAGGAAATTGGGCCGGATCGTTTGATCACTTTTGGCTTTATCTGGGCTGCCCTGATTCTGTTTACACTGGATGCGCTTTATACGCAACGTCGCTTGCGGAAATAGTCAGTTATCTTTAATAATTTCAGAACTGACCCAATACTTTATCGAGAGTTTGGGTCAGCGTTCTGATTAGTTTATTCATGATGTTACTGATATATTTCAACCCAATCCTCTAATGGCAACCCAATTACACGCGAAAATTCACGGGTATTATTTGTTACCAATATCGCTCCCACAGATAACGCATGTCCCGCAATAGCAGTATCATTATTCCCGATTGGCGTGCCAGCAGCAGCCAAAGCAATTTTTATTTTAGTTGTTACGTCTACCGCAGATTTATCCCACGGTAAAACTCCATCCAATCGCTTACAAAATTCGTCCACCAACACAACATGCCTCGGAGAAGCTTTCTTCCCAACCGCCCCAAAACGCATTTCCGAATATGTAATAGCAGATACCACTATTGAATGATTGTTCATCACACATTTCTGTAATTGGTTAATCACCGCAATAGGCTGTTCACGCATAATGAATGAACAAATATTAGTATCCAGCATATAAATTTTTTTCATAACTGAACACGCCCTTCCTCAATAATATTCGGACGTTCAGATAGAAAATCCGCGTCCGCTTTATCCTGATCTAAAAGTGAATTCCAACTCGGTTTTACTGGGCGCAATATAATGGCTTCTCCTTCTCGGATAATTTCCAATTCATTAATGCCCTCAAAATCAAGATCCTTGGGTAAACGGATAGCACGATTATTACCATTTTTAAAAACAGCTACAGTTCTCATGTGAAACCTCCTGCATTAAAAGCATATGTATAGCATATGCCAATATTCATGACAGATCAATATATGAACAAATGTGAGTACAAAAAATATGTATTTTTCAGGTTGCAGTATAGCGAGAGACAGCCCCCAGAAACATAGATGACTATGTAACTGGGGTCAGTAAAATCAGCCAATGAGAAGATGAAAAAGAGATAACAGGTGAAATGACTACAGCCAGTTTTTCCGCTTAAAGTAAAGATAAGGTGCCAGCCCAGCGGCAATCATCAGCCCAATGGCCGCAGGATAGCCGAATGCCCAATTCAGCTCCGGCATAAATTTGAAGTTCATTCCATAGCTGGAAGCCACCAGCGTTGGCGGCAGGAATACCACAGAAACAACGGAGAAAATTTTAATAATCCGGCTCTGTTCAATGTTGATAAAGCCCATCGCGGCCTGCATCAGGAAGTTAACTTTCTGAAACAACGATTCGTTGTGCGGCAACAGGGATTCAATATCCCGCAGAATTTCACGAGCCTGCTCCAATTGATTGGCAGGCAAACGGGCACGGCGCACAAGGAAGTTCAGGGCGCGCTGGCTATCCATCAGACACAGGCGAACTTTCCAGCCAATATCTTCCTGCTCTGCAAGGTTAGACAGAGCCGAATCAAATTCATCCCCCTGTTTGCCTTCCATAATCACTCGGCTCAGGGATTCCAGCACGCTGTAGATATTTTCAATGACATCCGCCAATTGTTCGATTTTGGTTTCGAACAAGTCCAACAGCAGTTCATAGGCATTCCCGTCAACCATGGTCTGGTTACGGGCGCGCATTCGGTACAATCGAAATGCAGGGAGTTCACGCTCTCGCAATGTGTAGAGACGACCGTCACGAATAGTAAATGCGACTGTCGAGTTGCCAGCATGGTCTTCGGCGTCTTCGAAATAGAAGAATGAGTGGACGTGCATGCCATCTTCATCTTCAAAAAAACGGGCCGACGCCTCAATGTCATCCAATTCTGTGCGGGTCGCCAAGACTTGTCCCAGCTCATTCTGGACACGGAGACGATCGTCATCTCCCAGCCCAACTAAATCTACCCACATGGAATCAGATAACTGATCACCTTCTTCAAGTTCAAGACGGAGCAGGCGATTGTTCTCTAATTTAAATGCGTTCAGCATGTACCATAAGTCTCCTTATTCTCCCTACGCTTATCGTAAGGCGCGAATGTTACGCTTATACCCGTCGTATTTCAAACAGCCTCTTTGTTGACTACGTTCGCTCACCCCGGTCACATAGTTATCTATGTTCTCGGGGATTCACTCTCTTGTCGCCACGACGCAACTTGAAATCCATAGGGTATAGAAGAAAAAGCCTGTCAACATTCGACCGGATTATTGGCCCGTTTCGAGTCTGGCATAAGCAGCCACCAGCCACTTGATACCTTCACCCTGAAACGCGATTTGCAAGCGGCAATGTTCCCCACTGCCTTCTATATTGATAATTGTCCCTTCTCCAAATTTGGGATGGCGTACGCGTTGACCCAGTGCATAGCCACTATCGCTGGCACTGATAGGCGTACCCAGCCGTTTGTGACTGACCGGACGGGATACCGTAGCTCGCAAACGAACTTCTGTTACACATTCTGTCGGCAATTCACCAATAAAACGAGATGGACGGTGATACACTTCTTTACCATATAAGCGGCGACTTTCAGCATAGGTCAACGTCAGTTTTTGCATCGCCCTTGTAACACCCACATAGGCCAAACGACGCTCTTCTTCCAATCGCCCGCCCTCTTCAATGGACATCTGGCTCGGGAACATGCCCTCTTCCATACCCACAATAAAGACTTGCGGAAATTCCAGTCCCTTAGCCGAGTGCAAGGTCATCAATTGCACGGCATCCTGATAAGCGTCTGCCTGGCTTTCCCCAGATTCAAGCGCCGCATGAGAAAGGAAGGCTTGCAATGGCAGTAGATCCTCGTCTTCATCCTGATAACTGAATTGACGAGTTGCCGTCACCAATTCTTCAAGGTTTTCGATACGCGCCTGCGCTTTTTCGCCTTTTTCTTGCTGATACATCGCCCACAAACCAGAATCGCGGATAATACGATCAGCTTGGACATGCAGCGGCATTTCCTGTGTTTCAGTTTCCAGCGCTTCAATTAATTCGATGAAACGCTGCAAAGCTGATGCAGCCCGCCCTGCCAGCACTTTTTCCTGAATCAGTGACAGGCAGCTTTCCCATAAGGTTTTTTGCTGATCGCGCGCCACTTGGCGCACAACATCAAGCGTTCTGTCACCAATGCCACGTGTCGGTGTATTCACCACACGTTCAAAAGCCGAGTCATCATGACGGTTTGCCACCAACCGCAAGTAAGATAAGGCATCTTTGATTTCCTGACGCTCGAAGAAGCGCTGACCACCATAAATGCGGTAGGGCATGGAAGCTTGTAACAAGGCTTCTTCCAGCACGCGGGACTGAGCGTTACTGCGATACAGAATCGCACACTCTTTCAATGCCCCGCCATTATCCAACCAATGCTTGATTCGACCAACAACATAACGGGATTCATCCAGTTCATTGAAGGCGCAATACAATGAAATAGGCTCGCCTTCGCTCCCTTCTGTCCACAAGTTTTTGCCCAAACGATCGCTGTTATGCGCGATCAACGCATTGGCAGCCTTGAGAATATTGCTGGTCGAACGGTAATTCTGTTCCAGACGGATAGTTTCCGCGCCCGGGAAGTCTTTGAGGAAACGCTGGATATTTTCCACCTGCGCACCACGCCAACCGTAAATGGACTGGTCGTCGTCCCCGACAATCATGACCTTACCGCTATCGCCAGCCAGTAGATGAATCCAAGCGTATTGAATACTGTTGGTATCCTGAAATTCGTCTACCAGAATATTAGTAAAACGTTCCCGATAATGTTGTAGAATCTGCGGCTTATTCAGCCATAATTCATGAGCACGCAACAGCAACTCAGCAAAATCGACCAATCCGGCGCGATCACACGCTTCCTGATAGGCTTGGTAGATTTTCAGCCAAGTCGCTTCCACCGGATTGCCGTAGCTTTCGATATGTTGCGGACGCAAGCCTTCATCTTTTTTACCATTGATGTACCACATGCCCTGACGGGCCGGCCACTGTTTGTCATCCAGATTCATTGCCTTGATGATACGCTTGATTAAGCGATGCTGATCTTCGCTATCAAGGATCTGAAAATCCTGTGGCAGGTTGGCATCAAGATGATGGGCTCGCAGCAAGCGGTGGGCAAGGCCATGGAATGTACCGATCCACATTCCCCCCTGACTGGTGCCAATCAGGTTTTCAATTCTATGGCGCATCTCGGCGGCGGCTTTATTGGTAAACGTGACCGCCATGATAGAAAACGGTGAGGCATTTTCAACTGACAGTAACCAGGCGATCCGGTGAACCAATACGCGCGTTTTACCGCTACCAGCCCCTGCCAGCACCAGCATATTAGTACGAGATGCCGCGACCGCTTCGCGTTGTTTATCATTCAGGCTTTCGAGCAGATAAGAAACGTCCATAATTACCATCAGTTATTTGCAATGACTCAGTATCACTGTTTTTTTATACAGATTACAATCTGAAATTATATCAGTGCTATCAAAGAAGCCAAATCAGAAATCTCAACATGTGGAACCAAGCGCCCTTCGGGTTCCTGCATCAGTTCTTTATTTTCAATGTTAATCCAACATGCCTGCATTCCACTGTACAGCGCACCTTCAACATCTGTACTTAAGTTATCCCCCACATGCAGGATCTGATTTATCGGCAGATTCAACCGTTCAGCCGCCAGACGGTACATATCCGGATAAGGCTTGGAACGCCCATCCAATCCGGCTTTCAGCACAAATTCGAAATAAGGGGCAAGCCCACATGCCTCAGGTTCAGCATTCCCATTGGTGATCGCTACCAACGGAATTTTTTCCGCCAATGCGGACAAGGTGTTATGGGTCGATTCCGGAACGGTGATTTTATTACGCCAGTACCTAAAGCAAGACATAATCTCATCCGTGCCACGCATCGTTTCCTCATGGTTAAAACCGTGATGGTTAAACATCAGCTCAGCGGATTGCCGACGCCATGATGTAACGTCATGATAGATTTCAGGCTCTTGCTCAAGGACAACCTGACGATATAAATGCAGATCTTCACGTTCAAAGTAGCGAAATTTGGCATCGTACTGCCTGATAAAACACAACACTTCTTTTTCGGTTTTATCGATCACAGGATGGTTATCGTAAAGAGTATCGTCCAGATCGAATGTCATCGCAGCAAACGGTGCGAGAGGCCGATAAAAACGCATTATGATTTCCCTCGTTTAGCTCTGGGGTGGGCGACATCATAGACTTTGGTCAAGTGCTGGAAATCCAGATGCGTATAGATCTGAGTCGTTGACAGGCTGGCATGACCCAGCAATTCCTGTACAGCACGCAGATCACCACTGGATTCCAAAATATGTGTAGCAAAAGAGTGGCGCAATTTATGGGGGTTAATATGGCTGTTTACGCCTTGCCGGATACCCCATTGTTCAAATCGTTTTTGTACGTTACGGGCAGAGATCCGTTTTCCACTCTTGGTGGAAATGAAAAGCGCATTATCTTCTGGCTCAAACAGCTCCCGCATTTCCAGCCAACGCTGAAGCCATTCCTGCGCCATATGGCCGAACGGCACTTTACGCTCTTTGCTGCCTTTGCCGTGTACCCAGACTTCGCCACCCTCCAAATCTAAATGGCGACAATCAAGGCCAACCAACTCAGACAGACGCAGACCTGCCCCATACATCATTTCCAGCATGGTTCTGTCACGCACTGACAGAGGATCATTCAAATTGATGTTGAGTAGTTGATTAACTTCATCCACATCCATGTTTTTAGGTAAGTGCCGTTTTTTACGGGGCGCACTGACACTTTTAGCAGGATTGGCGTCCAGCTTTCCCTGTGTCACCATCCAGTCAAGAAAACTGCGTAAAGAAGAAAGACGTAGGGCGAGGCTGGCTGACTGCAATCCTGCCCGGCGACTGCGAGAAGCAAACATTCTGACTTTTGCCGGATCAAGCGCCTGCCACTCACGGACTCCTATCTCCAGTGACATTTCCGCCAGAACGGCCAAATGGCGTCGATAGTTGGTTATCGTGACCGGGCTTAAGCGCCGCTCAACCCTCAAATAGTGTAAAAAGGCTTCTACAGGCTCCAACAGCAGATCAATCGGCTGGTTCATGCGCGTTCAATCCAGCGGGATAATAGCCCCGGCAGCAGTTTCGCCAAATGGCCGAGAAGGTCAGTTCCCATATCTTCATGATAATGCCGTTTATCATGGCTATTGAAAATCACCATACCCAAATCCCCTTGTGACCCTAAAAGGGAAATCGCCACGGAACCAACATGACGCGCTTGCGGCATCAGCAATAAAATTTCCGGGCCATGCAAAATGCCAAGGTAATGATTTGTATCACCAAATCGCTTTATGCGGACAGGTTCAAAAGAATGGCGGGATATCGCCAATTCCGGTGAGTTCAGTGGTGCCCCAAGATGCCATTTATCACTGAACAACCGAATATAGCTGTTACTTAATCCAAGTGTTTTTGACCATGAACTCAAACGGGAAAGAAAATCCTGCAAGCTTTTGGCACCAGAGAGATCTGACAATAATTGCAGCAGGTTGCTAAATAGCACTTCATTTTGTTGTGCCTGCTCCACCAAATGGATCAAATCATCTTCCAAATAACGGATGCGTTTCCTCTGGCGGTTCATATGCCATTCCATCAAAGAAACGCACTCCCGCACCGGATGGGGAACTCTTATCTTATCGACCAGATTGGCATTGCGGATAAAAAAATCGGGATTATTCAGTAAATAATCCACTACCGCTTGATCATTCAGCCTGTCTTCGATACGCAATGGTTCGTCTTTTTCACCCATTTTCCAATGCCCCATATTCCAAGAATGACTCAATAAACACTGAATCAATCACAAATGAATCGTGCCGTCATAAACGTGGGTTGCAGGACCGGTCATAAAGAGAGGTTTTCCCGGCCCATCCCAACGAATTTGCAAAGAGCCGCCCGGAAGATCAACTTGAACTTGCTTATCCAGAAGATCTTGCTGGATACCTACCGCCACGGCTGCACATGCACCGCTGCCACACGCCCGTGTCTCGCCCGCTCCCCGCTCAAAGACCCGCAGCCGAATACGGCCCCGATTCATAATCTGCATAAAACCGACATTCACCCGCTCAGGAAAGCGCTCGTGATTTTCCAACACAGCCCCCAGCACTTCCACATCAGCCGTATCTACATCTTCAACCTGTATGACACAGTGAGGATTCCCCATCGACACTACACCACACAGTACCGTGCGTTCGATCGCCCGGATAATATAGGTTTTCTCAGCTTTATTGGCTCGAAAGGGAACGCGTTGCGGCTCAAAGTCTGGTTCTCCCATATTGACGCAGACTTGATCATCATTTGTGATGCCCAATACCATCCGGCCTGCTCGCGTACTGACTTTAATATCGCGCTTATTCGTCAGTCCCTTCAAACGAACAAAACGGGCAAAGCAGCGCGCCCCATTACCACACTGAGAAACCTCGCTGCCATCTGAATTAAAAATACGATAGTGGAAGTCTAAGTCAGGATCATAGGGAGCTTCAACAATCAGAAGCTGATCAAAACCTATCCCGGTATTCCGATCAGACAGACGGCAAATTAATTCTGGAGAAAAATAAACATTTTGGGTCACTGCATCAACGACCATAAAATCATTGCCGAGACCGTGCATTTTGGAGAACTGCATATACGACTCCAAGAAAAATCACATTACCGACTCACTATCTTTGAGCATCCGCTGGCGTACTGTCTGACGTGCTTTCTGGCTGTACTTTATCCACCTTCTTCACAGGAGCCTGTGTTGCAGATGCCTCCGCAGGTGGAAAATAAAGAGGCCCTTTCAAACCGCAACCAGTCAGAGAGAGTAGTGTTATGATAGTCAATGACCAACGGAGTTGTTTTTTCATCATATTAATGCCTGTGATTCATGCGCCAATACTCTCTATAATCGCAGCTAGGCCCTGAAAAGCAAATAGGAAATAAACATGAACGATAGCGAATTTCATCAATTAGCCGATCAATTAATGCTTCATCTTGAAGAACAACTGGATAAGTACGATGGGGATGCAGACATTGACTGTGAAACAAATGGTGGTGTGATGACGCTAAGTTTTGAAAACGGCAGCAAAATCATCATTAACCGCCAAGAACCCTTCCATCAAATTTGGCTGGCAACCAAAAATGGGGGTTATCATTTTGATTATCGTGATAATCAATGGATTTGTGATCGCAGTGGTAACGATTTTATCTCCATGCTGGCACAAGCCATTACAGAGCAGAGCGGTGAAGCATTTCAATTTTCGTGACCGCCTTTTACAAGCGCCTAAAAACAGGCGCTTAATGTTGCAGTTTTGCTGGCGGCTACTTGAAATCTATTGGGATATATCAGCAGTGATACAAAGAGCGATAGGTATCATGAGCACTACCGGATTCCTCAAGGTGCCCATCATAGGGCCTTGTATCGTTGGTCTCTATATTATCCAGCGGGAACGTCCCATCTACAAAGGGTGCCACATGGGTACGCTCGCCTTTCTTAACGATTTGATAGAACTGCGGCAAGTTGAAATTGATAAAACTGGAACCATAAGTAAAACGATCGTGTGATGAAGAATAAAAACGGCTGATATCACGTACCAACTCTTCTTTACTTCCTTCACAATGCGAATAGATTTCTACCCGATTTGATTCGTCGAGGATATAGATATTGAATCCTTGCTTCTCCTCAATATCTTCGAAAAAAAACTGGATAATGCCTTCGCAGGCAAACCCATCGATCACAGGCGGTAAATGCTTTTCCTTGGTATCAATTTTTACTGGCAGACCATGCAGTTTGGTATTGGAAATTGCACCATAGAATTCCACCGCATTTTCCAGTTTTTGAACCGAAACGTTTAACCGTTCAAAGAAAAGACCCCAGGTTTGGCCTGAAATACGTAACGCCTTAAAGCGATTAGGATCCTGACGATTACTGGACAGGCGCAATTCTATACATTCTGAAACCAGTTGCTGGATACGGGTACAGATAAGCCCGCCCAGATGTTTGCTGTAACAGAAGACTTCAACGTCAGACGGTGGTGCAGCATCCTGATGCATTTTACCTAATATGGTCTTTAATGCTTCCAGTACTGATTGTTCACCACTGAAATGCAGGGTTCTCACTTCATTCCATGAGTTGCGGTAAAGTAAATCGATACTGCCCACCAAACATTGCTGCAACTCACCAAAACTGAAAACATTCAGTTTCCTCAGATCAAAATGAACAAACTGATTGGAAAATGCCACTGTCGGATCTTCTTCCAAGTTGACAATGATCGCTAAATGGCGAATCTCACAAGGGCTGTACAACGCTTTTGGCGTAGGCGCCGGCAGACGGATCGGAAAATGCGTGGAAATATCATTGACCAAATCACACAATTTATTTCTGTCGCACTGTGATTTCCCGTGATGAACATGAATCCGGGTTTCTTTGGTCAGTAATCCATTAAAATATGTCCAGGAAACTAACTTATTCAAATAGCGGTTATATTCCAGCGGTTGGTGCCCAATGATCGATTCTATCGTGGGAGCACAATTGTAAATATACCAACCACTGCGATTGACACGCCCCGGCGGAACATAAATGAAAGTCAGATCTTGTTCTGACAAATCTGGAGATATCTGAGGATTCACCAGCGTCACTTTACCGGGTAATGCTTCAAAAGCTGCATACAATTTACGGGTCAATACCCCGATATCCTGCGGGCTGGCACTCACACTTAAATTGTTACGGCGGGCAAAACGAATCAGGTTGCGATAACTCTGCATCATGGTATCGAGCAATTCATTATGCGCCTCACGCACCTGCTCAATCTTCCACGAGTTGCGATTATCCAGCATGGCGAGTTTGTTGTCATCCCAACCCCATTCATGCACCAACTGGGATATGACCTGACGACGCCATCCTGTACAGCCTTTATCATCACGGCCTTCCAGTGACTTTTCACATACCTTCAGGTAAAAACAACGACGCGCCAAATCCAGGCGCGTGAGGTCGTTTGTGGCAGTCAGATAACGGGTTACGCGTTCCAGCATCATGCTATAAGCATCAAGGCCAAAGGAAACAATCGCGCCATCATGGAAGTACTGTTTCATTTCCATAGCCAGTAGTTTTCCATTGGGGTATTCCCATGAATAAGCTTCCAGCAACAGGCTTTTCAATACCGCCTTATAAGGAGAATCCACGCTTTTATAAAGCTGCCAAAGACTCGCTCCAAAATATTCTTCCGCAGACAGTTCACCCAAACCGCCCAAATCCAGCCATTCATTCGGCGTTAGAACGCCTTGTGCATAGAGGGAAAGCACATATTCGTCGTAATGTGCTTCCTCTTCCACAGGAACCATCGCCCACAGCAAGAGTTTACCGGCCATACAAACCGCAGTGCGATAAAATTCATCAAGCAGAAGAATATGTTGGGTAGAGCCGCAATCTTCACCGCCCAGACTACCGCTGGCATGATGCCGAAAACGGTTTTCATCAATCAGGAAGAAGGTAACCTCAATTCCCAGTGTCGCTGCCCACTGTTCTATTAAGGTACATTTTTGCTCCAGTAACGCTTTCTCATCACTATCCAGCCAGGATTGATGACAAACCCAGACATCTACGTCAGAAGAGTAACTTTGGCCTATAGAGGAAGTACTGCCCATTGAGTAAATTCCCGTAATCGGCAATTCACCATTGGAAGTATGCGACAAGGCACCAGCAAGCTGGCTTTCCAGATCATTAATCCAAAACTGCTGTGATTCATCAGACGTAAAAAAGCAAACGCCATGAGGAACACTGCCTTTGATATAACCTGGCATCATTGGATGATGATAATGTAATAATACTGGAATTAAACTATAAACTTGCTTAAAAGCGTCACTCATTGAGCTAGTTGCGCGCTCTAGTCTAAGTTGGTTAATTGCATCCAGTCGCTGCTTCAGCGTTTCAATATAGAGATACAAGAGTTTCGCCTGATATCAGTTCCAGTGCCTAAAGTAGTCCCCTGTTTCCGATAACGCGTGGTATTACAAGATTATTTAAAATTATTTTTACAAACTTATTGTCGGAAACGTGATCAATTTAACACCTTGCAGTCAAAGCGTAAAGTATGTGCTACCACTATTTCGCCTCACCCGCAATAGCCGAATAGCAATTAACTCGTTGTAAAGTATTAATTTAATCACAAAACAGATACAAAAATATGTTTTTTCAAATAAGTATTATAGTTGATTATTTTTCATATAAATGATGCAAGGTGTTGTAAAACATCAGACTTCCAGAGTTATATTCACCTGATAATATTTTTTAATTGTTAATAATCTTTTGTCGTTTTTTACTAACCAACTCAGCTTAAAATGTTATTTCGCTTTTAAATCAAACTGTTTGTTTATTTTCTCCATTTAATTAAAACATTATTTTAATATTTAAAATTATTTTTATCTTTTAAGCTGTATATCCATATACTATTTTATTTTTTCTTTTTTTTTCGTAACTGGAAAAAAA
>NZ_LFCV01000134.1 GCF_001037465.1 Xenorhabdus khoisanae | reverse complement strand
TTAAAGAGCGTTGGCAACCGGCAGTTCTCTGCCCGGTTGCGAGGCTGCGTATCTTACGCTTTTCGCCTCCGGAGTCAAGCGTTTATTTTCGCTTTTCTCCGACTTCCCTCGGCGGCGTGTCTCAGCTCAGCGTCGGTCAGTGGTGGCGCATTATAGGGAGTTTTCCGGCGCTGACAATAGTTTTTTTGAATTTTTTTTCCGTTCGTTTTTTTTTTCAACAAATTTGACGTTTTTGTTCTTTTTTCGCCCTAAAACTGATGAAATAGACAACAATTATTAAATATATGCAGTAGGATAACGAATTGAATAAAGGGGGAGGGATGGCATCCATGCAGTTAAAAGAACAGAAAAATACGGAAAAAAAGAATCTGTCCTATCTTTTGGCTGAACAAATAGGCCAGCAAATTCTTTCTGGTGAGTATACCGCTGGAAGTCTTCTACCTGGCGAAATGGAATTGACCAAACTCTTTGATGTCAGCCGGACAGCCGTACGGGAAGCAATAAAGATTTTAATCGCTAAAGGAATGTTGTTATCTCGACCCAGAGTCGGTACACACATTATGCCTGCCAGTCACTGGAACTTTCTTGATCAAGATTTGTTAAGGTGGTGGATAACTCCCTCTAATATTAATGAGGTCATGACACACTTCCAACAATTGCGTCTGATTATAGAGCCACAAGCCTGCTTTTATGCGGCCATCAACGCATCCCATATCCAAAAACAAATCATGTCCTCCTTAATCAAGGAGATGTATTTATTGGCTCTTTTGTTAATTTGTTGCAACCCGTATACCAACACTACTTTGAAAAAATCATTTCAGGCAAAGCCTTCCGCCTAGAAGCACATAAAGCGATTGTTGATGCAATTATCCACGGCGACAGCCAACTAGCTTTAGCGGAATGCCACAGGTTATTAATAACCAGCGAATAGTTTAATGTATTAAAATATCTTGTATTGACTAATTATCGATCACTACAGAATAAAACGGGATCTCTGATGGTTAAATCCGCACGCAATATGTCGGGCTTGCCTTGGGTTGCAGCCATGGCTTTTTTTATGCAGTCTTTGGATGCCACAATTCTTAACACCGCACTACCGGCAATTGCTAAGAGCCTCAATCATTCTCCACTAGCAATGCAACCTGCCGTTGTTAGTTATACTTTAACTGTGGCGATGTTGATACCCGTCAGCGGTTGGTTAGCTGATAGATTTGGCACTCAACGAGTGTTCATTTATGCCGTTTTTTTCTTTTCATTAGGTTCACTCGCTTGTGCTTTGTCCCACAATCTCTCTTTATTAGTCATTTCCCGGGTGATTCAAGGGATAGGTGGGGCCATGATGATGCCTGTTGCGCGTCTGGCGTTATTGCGAACATATCCACGCAGTGAACTGTTACCTATTTTGAGTTTTGTTACCATGCCAGGGTTACTGGGGCCGATTTTAGGCCCAATGTTCGGTGGCCTGTTAGTCACTTATGCCACATGGCATTGGATTTTCATCATTAATATACCCATCGGTTTTTTAGGCATTATCTATGCCATCAAGCACATGCCTAATTTGACCATGCCAAAATGTCCTTTCGATTTTCTGGGATTCATACTGTTTAGTATGGGATTGGTGATGATTTCAGTCAGCTTTGATTTGTTTGGTAACAATTCATTCGCTGGCTATATTCCTGTGGCATTGTTAGCTAGCGGTGTCATTATGCTGTTAGGGTATATTTTCCACGCCAAAAGGCATCCAGATCCCCTTATCGACCTCCGACTGTTTCAAACACACACATTTTCAATCGGTATCGCCAGCAATATTGTGACTCGTTTAAGTACAGGTTCGCTCTCATTTATCATTCCGTTGATGCTACAAGTCGGGTTTGGGTACTCAGCGGTGATTGCCGGAATCATTATGGCCCCGAATGCTATTGGTTCTATCTTCGCCAAATCATTTGTTACCAAGATACTGACTAAATTTGGATATCGAAGTACGCTTATCTGGGCCACGATTATTATTGGTGTAATGATTTCACAGTTTTCCCTACAGACACCGGAAATATCTATCGCATTTTTTATAATCCCTCTATTTATATTGGGAATGGCGATGTCTACACAGTTCACAGCAATGAATACGATTACTCTTGGTGATCTAAGTGATAACAATACAAGTGCTGGTAATAGTCTGCTAGCAGTCACTCAACAGTTATCCATCAGTTTTGGGGTAACCATCAGTGCCGCAGTTCTTCGGTTTTATGAGTCAATGGAATATGGCTCAACTGTGAGCCATTTCCACTATACCTTGATTACGATGGGTATTATTACCTTGATTTCTTCTACTGTATTCCTGTTACTGAATAAAGAAGATGGCAATAATTTAATTAAGAAATGAGGCCATTAACGGCTGGCAACGGAACTGCGTTCGATCAATTTTGGCGTCAGAACCAGTTCCTTGGGTTCGCTTTCCGGGTGATCCATTCGATACAGCAAGCTATCAATCGCCAGCTTGCCCAATTCATCTTTTGGCTGATGAATAGTCGTCAACGGAGGAATGAGATAAGGTGCTATTGCAATATCATCATATCCGATAATAGAAATATCATCCGGTACTGAAAGACCCGCCTGATATAAGGCTTGATATGCACCAACCGCCATAGCATCATTTCCTGCAAAAACCGCTTCGGGAATTTCAGGTAATTGGAGGAGTTTTTTCATTGATAACAATCCTCCGGCAAATTCATAATCACTGTGGATTTCATAACCATCGGGGATCTCAAGCCGAGCATCTCTCATTGCTTTTCGATATCCGGCCAGACGCTGACGGGAAAGAGATGTATTCTGTGAGCCTGCGATACAGGCAATTTTGCGAAACCCACGATTAATCAGATAAGATGTGGCTAATTCTCCTCCGAACAGAGAGTTATCTTTAATAACATCACTAGAAGCATCAAAAGGGGACCAATCCAATGTCACCATTGGCACTAGCGGATATCGCAATAGAAAGTCTTTGGATAGCAATTTATGTTCGGAACTCATGATTAAAAGGCCATCGACGCGTTTTTGCAATAGTGTTTCCATACTGCGAATCATACGGGTAACACTACCCTCAGTATTACACAGAATTAAACTATATCCCCGTTCGTAACAATTGCTTTCGACACTTCTGACAACTTCTGAATAAAAAGAGTTATCACTGGTCGTAACCAACATACCAATGGTTTTAGTTTGCTTGACTTTCAAGCTCCTTGCCAAAGCAGACGGCGCATAATTCAATTCCTCAATCGCTGCATTGACTTTCTTTTTCACGTTTTCACTGACATAACGATTGCCATTAATCACATGAGAAACCGTTGATGTCGATACACCCGCAAGACGGGCAACGTCCTTCATGGTAGCCACAGTTAATCCTGTTCAGATAGAAATGCATCAATTTCATTTCGCCACGGAACCGCAGGCTGTGCTCCCTGACGCGTAACTGCAATCGCAGCCGCAGCATGAGCAAAGCGGATCGCCGACAACATTTCTTTTCCTTCCAGCAATCCCGTTACCAAGGCGCCATTAAATGTATCCCCAGCAGCAATTGTGTCGATCACTTTTACTTTAAAACCGGGAACAATTTTACCTTCCTTACCTTTTTCACTCAGCCATACACCTCGACTGCCCAATGTGATAATGATCGTTTCTATGCCTTTATCATGTAAGGCCTGAGCAGCTTTCTCCGCTCCAACGTCATCTTTTACGGCAATGCCAGTCAAGTACTCTGCTTCGGTTTCATTCGGCGTGATAATATCCACCAGCGAAAGTAACTGATCTGAGATTTTTTGTGCTGGTGCTGGATTCAAGATCACTTTGGCATGATGTTTCTTGGCCGTTTCAGCAGCAAGTTGTACTGTTTCCAATGGAGTTTCAAGCTGCAATAACAATGCATCAGCTTCTTTGACAACTTGGTCATGACGAAGGAAATAATCAGGAATTAGTCTCCCATTTGCCCCTGCATTAATGCCAATCACATTTTCACCCTGCCGATTGACAAAAATCAGGGCAACGCCCGTTGTTTCCCCTTCAATAACCTCAATTGAGGAGGTATTGATATTATCTTTCGCCAACTGTTGGCAAACACGTATGCCAACATCATCCTGGCCAACGCAAGCAATAAATGTAATGTTAGCACCACAACGACCAGCAGCAACGGCCTGGTTTGCTCCCTTTCCTCCAAAGGCAACCTTATACTGTTCTCCTCTCACTGTTTCCCCTGGTTGGGGAAAAGAGTTGAGATTCAATATGTGATCTACATTGATGCTACCCATCACAACCAGTTTTGCCATACTCATTACATTTATTCCTGTGTAAAAATAATGCAGCCATAAAAACTAATGGCTGCATGAATAATGTTGATTATTTCTTAACAACTAATTCCAGTTCAACCGGAATGATGGCATCAACTTTTTCACCTTTTAGCACTTTGTCTGCGGTCTGAACGCCGATGATACCCATTTGATCCGGACGCTGTGCGATCGTTGCTCCCAATTTACCGCTCTGTACAGCCTTAAGAGCATCGTCAGTGCCATCAAATCCGACAACCAACACATCTTCTTTATCGGCTGCCTGTAACGCTCGCAATGCACCAAGAGCCATTTCATCATTTTGGGCGAAAACGGCTTGTACTGACGGATGAGCTGTCAGCAGGTTTTGCATGACATTCATCCCCTTTGTGCGATCATAATCAGCGGGCTGACTAGCTAACATATTGAATTCGTGCTTTTGGACTGCCTGACCAAAACCTTCACCACGTTCACGTGCTCCTGAAGTTCCTGGAATACCTTCTAATTGAATGACCTTGACATTATTACCTAATTTTCTAGCGATAAAATCAGCTGCCATTTTGGCGCCTAAACGGCTGTCAGAAGCAATATAGCTGATAACATTGCCCTTATACGCTGAACGGTCAAGAGTAATAACCGGAATATTCGCCTTATTTGCCACGATCACTGCATTACCAACGGCATCCGAGTCGGTTGGGTTGATTAACATCAATTTTATGCCGCGAACCGTCAAATCCTGTACATTGGCCAATTCTTTTGCCGGATTATCCTGAGAATCAAGCACAATCAGGTTATATCCCAATTTATCAGCTTCTTTTTGTGCGCTATCTTTCATTGTGACAAAGAAGGGGTTATTCAAGGTTGAAATAACCAATGCGATGCTATCTTTCGCCAGTGCATTAGCACTTATAGTGGCACTCAATGCCATGGCGGAGAGAATGGTTGCCAGCTTCTTCATTTTCATTTTATTTTTTCCTGTAGGGTGAGGTTATTTACTGCTTTTGTTATCAACCAAGACTGCCAGTAAAATAACAACTGCCTTGACTATCATCTGGTAATTGGAAGAAATACCTAATAAATTCAAACCATTATTCAGAAAGCCTAAAATCAGCGCACCAATCAGCGTGCCAACAATCCGTCCCCTACCTCCTGCCAGACTGGTTCCTCCCAGTACAACAGCAGCAATAGCATCTAACTCATAACCACTCCCTGCCATCGGTTGGGCAGAAGATAATCGTGCAACTTCGATAATGCTGGCCAATGCTGCCAAGAAACCACATAGGGAATAAACGGTTATTTTTATTTTATCAACGTTAATACCTGATAAACGTGTTGCAAGCTCGTTTCCACCTAAAGCGTAAATATAACGACCAAGGCGCGTATGGTAGAGGACGAACCATGCAACAACAAAAGTAAGCAGCATAATCCAGACTGGAGTCGGTACTCCCAATGGACGGCCGATACCGAACCAGCCAAATAGATCCGCATTGTCACTAAAACCTGTATTGATCGGGCTACCATCGGTATAAACACGGGTGATACCACGCAATAGCAACATCATGACCAATGTTGCAATAAATGCCTGAACTTTGCCTTTTGCAACAATAAAGCCAGTACACGCACCAATAGCTGCTCCCAATGCCAATGCACAGGCAACAGCCACTAATGCATTAACATCACTACTTACCATTGATGCTGCTATTGCTCCTGTCAGTGCCAACAGAGAACCGACAGATAAGTCAATCCCCGAAGTCAAAATCACCAATGTCATTCCTACAGCCATGATGGCATTAACAGATGTTTGCTGAAGGATATTAAAGAGGTTATTCAATGTGAAAAAGTTGGGGCTAAGGAAAGAAACAACCGCAATCAGCGTTAATAACGCAATAAGTGATTTTTGTTCCATCAACCATGTTTTCGTAAACCAACGTCGGGAGGCTGGCTCTGTACTAGAATTCATATCTATTCCCTTGACCATTCTCTTTTAATTCACTGTATTTTGTTTGTCGATAGATTATATGTCGGTAGATTGTGTACCTATAAACTGCTTGCCAACGGCAGCGGCCATCAACGCTTCCTGAGAAACACCATTCGCATTGAATTCCCCACTGATACTACCTTCATGCATCACCAGAATACGGTCACTCATTCCCATCACTTCAAGCATCTCAGAAGAAACCAAAATAATGCTCAAGCCTTCTTTTTTAAATTGGTTGATAAACTGATAGATTTCTTTTTTCGCCCCAACATCTACGCCTCTGGTTGGCTCATCAAGGATTAAGACTTTTGGACAAGTCATCAACCCACGGGCAATAGTCTCTTTTTGTTGATTACCACCAGAAAGCAAACTAATAGGTTGTTCCATAGAGGGGGTTTTGATATTGAATAACTTGATGAAATTAGCAACGGATTTTTTTTCTGCCAAATGATGCAAACGATAGAAATTTTTACTGAAAAAAGGCAAAAAGGTTAGGGACATATTCTCTTTAACAGACATACTTAAGACTAATCCATCACGCTTGCGATCTTCTGAGATATAGACAATGCCGTTGGCTAGCCCTTCTTGTGGATTTCGGATAGTTAGAGGTTTTCCATCCAGCAAGATCTGACCTTCAGTTTTCGACAATGCCCCATATATAACCTTCATCAATTCAGTTCGGCCTGCGCCCATCAAACCAGATATTCCCAAAATCTCGCCGCTATACAGGGAAAAACTAACATTTTTGATCCCAGAGCCAGACAGGTTTCTAATCTCTAACCGCTTTTTACCACGCGGTAGATCCAAGCGAGGATATTGCTCACCAAGCTTGCGCCCCACCATCATTTCGATCAATCGCTCTTCGTTCAGAGCATTGATGGGCTGTTCACCAATAAATTGCCCATCGCGCAATACCGTCACATCATCACAAATTTTAAAAAGCTCTTTCAAGCGATGGGAAATATAGACAATGCCACATCCTTGCGCTTTCAGTTCCCGTATGACCTGAAACAAGGATTCAGTTTCAGTATCAGTCAAGGCATCTGTAGGTTCATCCATAATGATGACTTTGGATTGGAAACTCAGCACCTTGGCAATTTCTACCATTTGTTGTTCACCAATGGACAATTCAGAAACAAGCCGGTGACTGCTATAGCGAATATTTAGACGCCTCAGCAAGTGATCGGCTTCTTCATACATTTTTTTCCAGTTGATAACGCCGAGTTTATTGACGAATTCACGGCCCAAAAAGATGTTTTCAGCAATCGTTAGCTGGGGGATGAGGTTTAGCTCTTGATGAATAATGCCAATACCCGATTCCTGAGAGGATTTAGGGCCAGAGAAAGCCACATCTTGCCCAAGATAGCGGATCGTGCCAGCATCTTTTGTATAAATACCGGTCAAGACTTTCATCATCGTGGATTTGCCGGCACCGTTTTCGCCGACTAATGCCATCACTTTCCCGGGATAAACACGCAATGCGGCTCCTGACAATGCTTTTACCCCAGGGAAAGCCTTATCAATCCCCTTTAACTCCAGTAATGGCTTCATAATAACCTCAGAAAGTTACACCAGAGCAAAGGAGGATATTGGCATAAGGAGAACATTCTCCTGTACGGATAATCGCTTTGCTCTTCTCTGTTTTCTCTTTCAGAATGCTATGACTGACATACTTTATTGCAATTGCATTTCCCTGTTGTATTTCGAGATCAGCAATACGCTTAATGATTTGCTCATGTATTTGCGGATTGTGTTCAATAATTTCAGCGGCCAAAATGACCGCTTCAACTTGTACTTCCTGAACAACAACATCAAAAACAGATAACAGATCGGGTGTTCCCTGGGTTAGCGCTAAATCAATTCGTTGGGTAGACGACGGGATAGGTAACCCCGCATCACTGATCACAATCTGATCAGTGTGGCCCAAACGAGAAATAACGGCTGAAATATCAGAATGTAATAAAACGCCTTTTTTCATTTTTATAAGTCTCTTAACGAAACGTTTCGCTAAGAGCGCTATCATATAAAGCTAACTATCAAAGACAACATGAATGATACGAAAATGTGATCATCATAAAAACGTTTAGGGCGGAGATAAATAGAAGAAAAAATTAACTTATTGAATAAGTTAGGCTTAATCGTTTTTTTTAAATATACCATTAAAGTTTAATAATCCATCATTAAAATCTTTGCATAGATTGAATTTTACCTATAAATAAAGGAAGGTGATTATCCGAGCCATGGTGTAAATAATATGCAATTGGTCGAGAAAATATCTCAGTTATGTCAGTATCTGGAAAGTGGCTTATACGAAAGACGACAAGCCATTCGTCTTTGTTTACTGGCCGCTTTATGTGGAGAAAGCGTTTTTCTCCTTGGTCCCCCCGGTATAGCTAAGAGCCTGATCGCCCGTCGGCTCAAGTTTGCATTTCAAAATGCACGCGCTTTTGAATACCTCATGACCCGTTTTTCCACTCCAGAAGAAATCTTTGGCCCCCTTTCCATTCAAGCCCTCAAAGACGAAGGACGTTATCAACGCCTCACCGAAGGCTATTTGCCTGAATCTGAGATTGTTTTTTTGGATGAAATTTGGAAATCAGGCCCGGCTATTCTGAATACGCTACTAACAGCAATCAATGAAAAGAAATTCAGAAATGGCACTCAAGAAGAACTATTGCCAATGCGTTTGCTGGTTACCGCATCCAATGAACTTCCTGATACAGATAGCGGTTTGGAAGCGCTCTACGATCGTATGTTGATCCGTATTTGGCTAGATAAAATTAAAGAAAAGAAAAATTTTCGGGCCTTACTGACTGACCGGAACAATGAAAATGACAATCCTGTTCCTCTTCACACTCAAATCACGGATGATGAATTTCATCAGTGGCAAGACAAGATCAACCATGTATCGTTACCAGACCATATTTTTGAGCTGATTTATCAACTACGTCAGCAAATAAATGCTACTGGAAATATTCCTGACATTTCAGATCGCCGCTGGAAAAAATCCATCCGCTTATTGCGGGCCAGTGCTCTTTTCAGTGGACGAAACGAGATTTCCCCGCTAGATATAGTGTTATTAAAAGATTGTCTGTGGCACGATTTGAATGCTTTAAAACTTCTGTCACAACTTCTGAATGCTTTGTTGACAGAGCAAGCCTATCAACAGAATTCTCTGGCACAAAAAATAGATGGGTTATATCAGCAATGGGTGCAATCCAGTCAGGATAAAAATACGTATTCCCCTTTGCAATTAGTCACCAAAATCTCCCTTTTTGGCCGTAAAACCCTTTATTCACTCTCTGAACATATTCAGGATGAAAAACTGACGCTATTTTTACAGCCTTCATTACATTTGCATGATATCGAAGTTAATTTCATCGAAATAGACAAAAAATCACTGGAAAATACCCTAAAAAATAACACCGGGGAATTGTCCGCCCGCTTAAATGGTATTGGTTTTCCACAAGCCATTGCGACAGAAGTTAACGAAAAGCATCAGCTTGAAGTGCTAGATATCAGCCGTAATAGCGCCGTTCTCTGCCAAGCAGGGAAAAAATCAGTCACTTCAGAAAAAAACAATAACGAATGGAATGAAAAACTAATAGCCATCAGCGATGAAATTCAACAGCAACGCTATCTGTTTAATCAGCATCAATCCTGTTTATTTATCGAAGAACATTGGCTTGCCAGCATCGAACAAAGTTTCCTGCAATTAACCGAAAAACAGAAACTGCTGAGATCAAAAATGGGGGAGTAATATCATGTGGATCTTCTGCAAGGGAGCGACATTATGACTTATACAGAATGTCAAATGTCATCTCCCTTGGGATGAAGTCATGCATCAAGCAAGCGCAAACAGTTCTCTAAGCGCTTGCGTATCCAGATTGCCTATCCATTGCTCTCCACTACCCACCACCATATCGGATAGCTCACGTTTACGCTGGATCATTTCGTTAATGCGTTCTTCAAAGGTAGCACTGGTAATAAAACGGTGCACCTGCACATTACGCTGTTGACCAATGCGATACGCACGGTCAGTGGCCTGCGCCTCTACCGCGGGATTCCACCATAAATCGAAGTGAATCACGTTTGAGGCGGCAGTTAGGTTAAGACCCGTGCCTCCGGCTTTGAGGGATAACAGAAACACCCGCTCAGTACGGTCGGTCTGAAATTTCTCTACCATTTCGTCACGTTTAGAGCGGGATAGGCCGCCATGCAGGAACATCGGGGCCTGCCCGTATCGCTGCCGCAACCAGTGGGCCAGTAATTCCCCCATCTCACGGAACTGAGTGAAAATGAGCGTCTTCTCGTGACTGGCATATATATCGTCGAGCAGATCGAACAAGCGTTCGAGCTTACCGGAAGCCACGGCATCGCTGGCAGGTTGTTTCAGGTACAGATCGGGATGGTTGCAGATCTGTTTTAACGCCAGAATCATTTGTAATACCAAGCCCTGACGTTTGAACTGATCTTCTTCGGCTTCAAGGGTCAGCAGACCTTCACGCACCACCGATTCGTACAGTGCGGTTTGTGCTGCCGTCAAGGTGCAGTATTGATCACTCTCAACCTTGTCAGGCAGGTCGCTGATCACGTTGCGGTCGGACTTAAGGCGGCGCAGGAGAAAGGGAGCAGTGATGCGTTGGAAGCGTTCCGCTACCTGCCGATCGCGGTTGATCTGGATCGGCGTAGTGTAATCTTTCTCGAAACGTTTAAGTGTGCCCAGATAACCACGATTGACGAAATCCATTAAGCTCCAGTACTCAGACAGACGGTTTTCAACGGGAGTACCACTCATGGCGATATAGCCAGCAGCAGGGATGGACTTGAGCGCTTTGGTCTGCGCGGCTGACGGGTTCTTGATGTTCTGAGCTTCATCCACCACCAGCACCCGCCAGGACATAGCCTTGAGCGTAGTCACCGCACTACGAACAATACCGTAGGTAGTCAGCAAAATATCCGGCCGTTCGCAGCTCAATTCACGTTTGCTACCATGAAATACGCCGATGCTGATCGTTGGCGCAAAGCGAGCTATTTCCCTCTGCCAATTGGTCAGCAAACTGGTGGGAACCACTATCAGTGCCTTAGACTGCTCTAAAGCACCGTCCTGTTTGAGCTTAAGCAGAGCAGCGATCACTTGCAGCGTTTTTCCAAGCCCCATATCATCAGCAATAACGCTGCCAAAACCTACCTGTAAATTGCGTAACATCCAAGCGTAGCCGCGTTGTTGATATGGGCGCAAGGTAGCGGAGAGGTCGCACGGTAAGGGCACTTCACCCGACTCCCTCAACTCGGCCAGCAATTGTAGCGTGTTGTCGTCAAGCTTTACTGGTGTACCTCCATATTCGCCAGCCAATGCAGTGCGCAGCAGTTCAGTACCCGACAATTTAGAGGGGCGGTCCAGTTGGGCTTGCAAGCTCGCAATTTCTTCCGGGTCGAGGTAGACATATTCTCCCTTGAAACGCACCACGCCCGTTGCGCCTTGAACCAATTGCTCGAACTCAGCACGAGTCAGATAATGTTCACCCAGAGCTACCCGCCAATAGAAAGTCAGGATCTCATCGACTCTCAATTGGTTGCTTCCCAGCCCCTGAGCCTGACTGGATACATTCATCGACAACCGAGGGCGTAACAATCGCTCCAGCGCCTTGGGTAGCAAAGTGCGAATGCCGAGTAGCTGAATGGCAGGTAGTGTGTTGAACAATAGCTCAGGCAGTTGTTCAGCCGTCAGAACAATAGGAGAACGTGCGCCCTGTCTCAAGTAGTCATTAAGGGGTGGGAAAAATTCGGCCAGCAGAACAACCGTCTGCAAGATGCCGAAACGCGCCTGACCCCACTCTTGCTCAGTCAGCACGCTGTGTAACGGAACCGGTGGTGTCAACAAGGCTGATTTGGGCTGAATAGCCAACCCCACCTCGAAATTGCCGAACGCTCCCTCATCCAAGCTCAGCACGGGAGAATAGTCCCGTTCGGCCAGATGATAGCGTGCAAGCCAAGTCTGTAAGGCAGGGCCGATAGCACTTTCCACCGGACCATCAAAACTTTCCGGTTCACCGCTGAATAACAGGGACAAGATTTTATTGTCGCGCGGTTTCTCTCTGACATACTCCGACCCCATTCGTAGGTAATAACCGAGAAATACCGCACATAGCGCGCAGGTCTGCATCATGGGTGAAATAGCCTGATTCCGACTCAACACGGCCAGTTGCGGCGGCAGGCCTCTTGCCAGAAGCTCTATCTGTTCAGCAACCCGGTTATCGAGCATGGCCGGTAACCAACGCACTCCCAGAACACCTGACTCCACAGAAAACACCTGTGGCACTACCGCGCCGTGAGCCAACAGATGTAAAGATATCATGCGCAGGTGGAACAGGGCGGCCACCTCTGGTTGCCTGTCCGGCAAGTCTGCCGGCGTGAGTTGTGCCAGTGCGGTGTCCAGTTCTTCAATGGTATACAGGCCGTTGACACCACTGATGATGGCGTCTCCCTCCCGACTCAGCGTGATACGGGGACGGTGGGGAGCCAACAAGGTGACCATAGGCATATCCATCAGAATTTTTCCATCCAACACCTTGCGGGCAAACTTAGCCACCCGCGCCAGTACTCTCTGCATCACCTTGCGCAGATCGCCGTCAGGGAAAAAAACGGTTTGCGTTGGCAGTACCGCCAATAGCGGCTCAGACAGCGATGGCAAGTCAGCATAAGATAACGTTTCCAGTGCCATCGGATCCGGCGGGGTAGCCTCTGCCGGCGCTCCATCTTCAATTAACAGGGCCGACAAGCGCGGCACATTGACCACCGCCTCGCGCTCAATATTAATCCCTCGTTCTTTTAGCTGCTGAATCAGATCCACACCACGCAGGGAGAACACCAGAAAAGGATTGCTGTCGATTTGACGACTGATCAAGTAAATCGTTGCTGCCAAGTGCTTACAAGGCACCGCCCAGTCGGGGCAGGAACATCTCATTACTAAATCTTTCCACTGGGACGGAAAGATGGCAATACCCAAGCGTTTAGCCTGCGCTAACACTGAAGGATCCAATTCTCGATTGAGCAGACGGGCAATCACACCAGGATCATCCACTAACGCGTCAAGCAAGCGATCGACTTTCTTCTGGGTCAGTGGGGGGACTTGAATTAAAACTTGATAAGGTAATGGACGGGAACCCTGCACCTTGGCCTTTAAAGTGCCTTCCTTCAATGTCAGATTCTTGACCACGCCTTTATTGGCGTAAGTTCGCCCACGCGGCAATCGGTTGTCATAATCTATATTAGTGAGAGCGTTCAGCCACTGTTTACCCCACCAGGTATTGCCATAACTCATGATATTTACCAAAGAAGATAGAAGATATAGACTAAATTTTACGAGTTTTGGCTACAAAGCACATGACTATTTCTGCAACATCGGCACATGCTCCACAATGGGAAACTCACCAGACCTCCGGTCAGGGTGGGATTGACTAAAACAATTGAGATCAAATATGGGGTAGCCATATGTTAACGCTGACCACACTCGATCTCCTGCTTTCTATCAATGAAGGGGAGCTGATCGAAGAGATCATTTTGATATTGTTGAGTACTCCTCAGTTAGTTATTTTCTTTGAAAAACATCCAAGACTTAAACAGGCATTGCTGAAAGATCTTCCCGCGTGGAAGCAAACATTACGCCAAAGAATAAAAGAGGCTTTTATACCAGTCCGATTAGCCGAAGAATTTCAGTTATACCAACACTTACAGGCAGCCAATACGACAGAGTTTTATCAACAGCTACCTGAAATTACAGAGAAACTCCAACAGCTTTCATCCCCTTTTGCCAATGAGGCCGGCTCACTGTTCAAGGCATTATCTGAACATACTCACTCAGGGCAAATTCTGTTTCTTCAGCGATGGCGAATCAGCTTGATCCTGCAAGTAACAACATTTAACAAGACATTATTAGCACAAGAGAAAGAACAGTTACTGGCAGAGATCCAGAAACAATTAACTCTCAGCGGTAATCTTGATCCAATATTTGATCACAATGATCGCGCCGCTGGCCGATTATGGGATATGAGTAAAAGCCAGCTTCATCTGAATTCAAACAATGTACAGCTATTCACCCTCTATGCTGACTTTCTCAGGCAACAACCTGAGCTAGAAAAACTGGCCCAATTGCTTGGCCGCAGCCAAACTGCGAAATCCATTCCCGAAGAAAGCCATGTTCTTGAACCATTCAGCCAAACTGAAAGAATGCCGGATACTGTGCCAGAGCAGGTCAGCGGGATTCGACAAAGTGATGACATCTTAAGGTTGTTACCTGCTGAGATGGCCATGCTGGGTATTAAAGAGCTGGAATATGAATTTTATCGACGGCTGGTGGAAAAGAAACTGCTGTCTTATCGCTTGCAAGGGGATAACTGGCAGCAAAGAACTGCATTAAAACCCGTTACTCATCATCATAATGAAGCCCAACCACGAGGGCCCTTTATTGTTTGCGTCGATACCTCAGGTTCAATGGGGGGGTTTAATGAACAGTGTGCTAAGGCATTTTGTCTGGCGTTAATGCGAATTGCTCTGGCGGATAACCGTCATTGTCATATCATGTTGTTCTCGACAGAACTCGTTCACTATGATTTGACGTCACCGGATGGACTCACTCAAGCAGTACATTTTCTGGGACAAACGTTCAAAGGGGGAACCGATCTGGCATCCTGCCTGAATGCAACAGTTGAAAAAATGAAAGAAAATATCTGGAAAGATGCTGATACTGTTGTCATTTCAGATTTCATTGCCCAACGTTTGCCAGACACTCTAATCCATCAGATAAAAAATCTGCAACAGCATCAACAACACCGCTTCCATGCAGTCTCCCTTTCCCATTATGGAAAACCCGGTATCATGCGGATATTCGATCATATCTGGCGTTTTGATACCGGGCTCACAAGCCGCTTACGGCGAAGATGGCGGAATTAAACCTTAGAGCACACCTTCAACTGATTCGATAATTTCTGGTGACCAAACCCCACACTGAACCTGACCAATGTGCGCCATTTGCAGCAACAGCATGACCAAACGAGATTGCCCAATACCACCCCCGATAGACTGCGGCATATCACCTTTGATCAGGGCCTGATGCCAATCCAACTGTAAGCGATCTTCATCACTGGTCAGAGCAAGCTGACGTTGCAACGCTTCAGCATTAACGCGAATGCCCATTGAAGAAATTTCAAAAGCATCCTGCAAAACTGGGTTCCAGACAATAATGTCACCGTTCAGGCCGAAGAAACCATCACTGTTCGGTGTTGTCCAATCGTCGTAATCCGGTGCGCGGACATCATGCGCTTGATCATCAGACAGCTTGCCACCAATTCCCATCAGGAAAATCGCACCAAACTCTTTAGCGGCCTCACGCTCACGACCTTTAGCATCCAGATCAGGGTAACGTTTCAGAAGCTCTTCGCTGTGGATAAAGTGAATTTGATCTGGCAGGAACGGTGCCAGACCAAATTCCTTACTTACAGCTTGTTGTGTTTCTTTTATTGCTTCGTAGATTTTACCTACTGTCTGTTTTAAATAGTCGAGTGAACGCTGACCTTCACCCATCGTTTTCTCCCAATCCCACTGATCAACAAAAACAGAATGGATAGGGGTCAAGCGATCTTCATCAGGACGCAGAGCCTTCATATGGGTATATAACCCTTGTTCAGCTTGAAAACCAAAGCGACCTAATGTTTTGCGTTTCCACTTCGCCAGAGAATGAACCACTTCAAACGTTGCATCTGGCAAAGTTTTCACTTTCACTTGCACTGCTTTTTCATGGCCGGACAGGTTGTCCTGAGTACCGTCACCAAGGCGGCTCAGAATAGGTCCCTGAACTTCGATTAAACCAAGTTGTTTCTCTAGCAGACGGGAAAAGTATGATTTCACAAAACTAATCTGCTGCTGTTTTTCAATGAAGGATGTTTTCATGATGCTGTTCTCAAAATTTTTTAGTGACCCTGTGTCCTGTTGATATAGATTAAGCAACAAAATGAGGTACAAATTCAATATCTGATAATAAAAATATTGTATAAGATTAATAAACGATAATTTTTACACTAGAAAAATGAATATTATTTAAAAATGGGGATTAAAAATGGCAGAAATTTATCAGATCGATAATTTAGACCGTGACATACTTCACGCTTTAATGGAAAACGCACGTACGCCTTATGCAGAATTAGCAAAAAAATTCGCAGTTAGCCCGGGGACCATCCACGTTCGCGTAGAAAAAATGAAACAATCAGGGATCATCACGGGTACTCGGGTTGATATCAGTGCCAAGCAGCTGGGATTCGATGTGTGCTGCTTCATCGGCATTATATTAAAAAGCGCCAAAGATTATCCGGCAGCATTGAAAAAACTCGATATGCTTGATGAAGTTGTTGAGGTTTATTACACCACAGGCCATTACAGCATTTTCATTAAGGTCATGTGCCGATCTATCGAAGCCCTTCAGGACGTACTTATCAACAAGATCCAAACGATTGACGAAATCCAGTCAACAGAAACGTTGATCTCTTTGCAAAACCCTATTACAAGGACAATCAAACCTTAGACCAGAAATGTCTTTAACCACATTATCCACAGGTAGATCCCAATAGACTCACAGCGTACAATAGTTGCTCTTTAATTTAGCAAGGATCATGATGAGCACGATAACCTTAATTAGCGGCAGCACAATGGGTAGCGCCGAATACGTTGCCGAACATATGGCTGAGATCTTAGAAAATAACGGGTTTTCAACAGAGATGCTTCACGGTCCTTCATTGGATGATCTTCCTCTTGAAGGACTGTGGCTTGTAGTTACTTCAACACATGGAGCGGGGGACTTACCTGAAAATCTCCAACCTCTGGCAGATATGATCACTCTACAACAGCCTGATCTAAGCAAGGTAACATTCGGCGCTGTCGGAATTGGCAGTTCTGAATATGACACATTCTGTGGTGCCATAAGATCACTTGAGCGCTTATTGGAGGATCTCGGAGCAAAAAGGATCGGGGATCGACTGGAAATAGACATCCTGCAACATGAAATTCCTGAAGATCCAGCCGAAGAATGGGTTAAAGAATGGTCAAAGTTACTCTGATCTGATTAAAAATATAACGATCAACTGTGGATAAGTCATCTGAAAAGCAGGGGTTAACCCGTAGTTATCCATTTGATAACCGAGTTTCAATCAAGTGCCTGTGAATAACTCGGCATTTAGATCCCAGCTTATACTGACTTGGATCACGGATCATTCACAGCAAATGATCCTTTACAGCATCATGATCTTTATATGGAAAATCCACTTATCCACAGATGATCGCGATCCTAATAAAAGATCCAATAAAGAGATCTTTAAATAAAAAGATCTTATTTTAAATAATGATGATCTCTCCCTACTTGGTCTGAGGTCCAAACTTGAGTAGAATCCTCTCCTCAATGCATATGAAGCATTCTCACAATTGAAGGTTCGAACATGTTTTATCCAGAGCACTTTGACGTCATCATTATCGGCGGAGGTCATGCCGGTACAGAAGCAGCAATGGCTGCCGCACGTATGGGGCGCCAAACCTTATTACTGACTCACAATATTGATACTTTGGGCCAGATGTCATGTAATCCAGCCATTGGTGGGATCGGTAAAGGGCATCTGGTAAAAGAGATCGATGCACTTGGCGGTCTAATGGCAAAAGCCACAGATCAGGCAGGTATTCAATTTAGAACACTCAATGCCAGCAAAGGCCCTGCTGTTCGGGCAACGCGGGCACAAGCGGATCGGGTACTTTACCGACAAGCCGTAAGAACCGCGTTGGAAAATCAGCCTAACTTAATGATCTTCCAGCAACCGGTCGAAGATCTCATTGTTGAGAACGATACTGTTACAGGTGTTGTTACTCGTATGGGATTAAAATTCAAGGCTAAATCAGTCGTTCTGACTGTAGGAACTTTCCTTGATGGAAAAATTCACATCGGACTGGAAAACTACAGTGGCGGACGTGCCGGGGATCCTCCTGCGATCTCGTTATCTCACCGCCTGCGTGAACTGCCTTTACGCGTATCACGCCTGAAAACAGGTACGCCACCTCGCATTGATGCGCGATCCATTGATTTCAGCCAGCTTGAACAACAATTAGGTGATAATCCGACCCCTGTATTTTCATTCATGGGGAATGTGGATCAACATCCACAACAAATTCCATGCTATATCACTCATACCAATGAAAAAACCCATGAAGTGATCCGCAACAACTTGGATCGCAGCCCGATGTACGCAGGGATCATCGAAGGGATCGGCCCTCGTTACTGTCCTTCCATCGAAGATAAAGTCATGCGTTTTGCAGATCGTAACGCTCACCAGATCTTCCTGGAACCAGAAGGGCTTACCAGTAACGAAATCTATCCAAACGGCATCTCAACCAGTCTGCCATTTGATGTACAGATGCAGATCGTCCATTCAATGAAAGGCATGGAAAATGCTCGTATCATTCGTCCGGGTTACGCGATCGAATATGACTTCTTCGATCCACGCGATTTAAAACAAACGCTGGAAAGTAAATTTATCCACGGTTTGTTCTTTGCAGGCCAGATCAACGGGACCACAGGATACGAAGAAGCCGCAGCACAGGGATTGCTGGCAGGCCTCAATGCTGCACGCTATGCTACCGGTGAAGAAGGGTGGTTCCCACGTCGTGATCAGGCTTATATCGGCGTTCTGGTTGATGATTTATGTACGCTGGGGACTAAAGAACCTTACCGTATGTTTACATCCCGCGCGGAATACCGCTTGATGCTGCGTGAAGACAACGCTGATCTTCGCTTGACAGAACAAGGCCGTAAACTAGGATTAGTTGATGATCTCCGTTGGGAACATTATTCCCGTAAAGTTGAAATGATCGAACAAGAACGTCAGCGCCTGCGTAATATCTGGGTACATCCTCACTCCGATAGTTTGGGTGATATCAACCAGATCTTGAAAACACCACTGTCAAAAGAAGCCAATGGTGAAGATTTACTGCGTCGCCCTGAAATGAATTACCAATTGCTGACATCCCTGCCGCGTTTTGCTCCTGCGATCACCGAGCCGCAAGCAGCAGATCAGGTTGAGATCCAAGTGAAATACGAAGGTTATATTGCTCGTCAGCAGGAAGAGATCGAGAAACAACTGCGTAATGAAAATACCGCACTGCCTGTTGATCTGGATTACCAGCAAGTCAGCGGGCTTTCCAACGAAGTTATTGCAAAATTGAATGACCATAAACCAAGCTCTATTGGTCAGGCTTCACGTATTTCAGGCATTACACCAGCAGCCATTTCTATTTTGCTGGTATGGTTGAAAAAACAAGGTTTATTACGTCGTAGCGCCTAAGGGGAAAGATTTTGCTTAACAAATTGGAATCGCTGTTGGCGACAACCAGCATTGAGTTATCGTTGGAACAGAAACAGCAGCTTGTTGCCTACGTTGATATGCTAAACAAATGGAATAAGGCCTACAATTTGACTTCTGTTCGTGATCCAAAACAGATGTTGGTTCGGCATATCATGGATAGCATTGTTGTTAGTCCATTCCTTCAGGGAACGCGGTTTATTGATGTGGGAACAGGGCCTGGCTTGCCGGGCATCCCATTGGCGATTGTGCGCCCAGACTCCCATTTCACCTTATTGGACAGTTTGGGAAAACGCGTTCGTTTTTTACGTCAGGTTCAGCATGAATTAGGTTTAACCAATATCGAACCTGTGCAAAGCCGGGTTGAAGAGTTTATCCCTGAACCGCCTTTTGATGGTGTGATTAGCCGTGCATTTGCATCTCTGCAAGACATGCTCTCTTGGTGCCATCATCTCCCTAAGCCGCTTGAAGGGCGTTTTTATGCTCTGAAAGGTGTGTTACCGGAAGATGAGTTGGCTCAATTGCCCGCAGGGATCGTCCTTGAGAAAGCTATTTCTCTTCAAGTTGCAGAGTTGGATGAACAGCGTCATCTGGTTATTCTTAAGTCAAACTAACTTTGTTATTTGTCAATAAAAATATAAATAATTAGTGATGCTAACCACATTTAAGATGTTGCTAGCGTTACTAATTATTCCTTTCCATTGTTTTAATTTTATTTACTGGTTGTTCACAGAAAAACAACGTTATTTTTATATTTATATGATTTTTCTTTCTGATGACAGCTATCGATTTTCTTTATAAATAAATTTTAGGTAAAGTGGGCAAAATAAACATTTAAACTTTTTTATCTATATATCAGATAAAATTTTATAGATATAATATAATTTTATTGATTTTAATTGAAAAAAATAAAAAATAT
>NZ_LFCV01000133.1 GCF_001037465.1 Xenorhabdus khoisanae | reverse complement strand
AGATGTGTATAAGAGACAGTTACTAAACGGTCTTAACTGTTATATACATTTCTATGAAAAGTATACTAGTTCCAGAATGGAAGGATAAAAGTATGTACTCGTCTTATGAAGTATTAATAGTATTAAGAGGTTTCTTCAATATGAAGAAATGGTTTAATATTGATACCGAACTCGCCTTCTTTTTCCCTCAAAAATAATACCTGATTTATTTTCCTCTATTCATTTTGATTTCGCTTTTTTTGCTCATGCAAAAAGAGTCAGTAAATTTTACTTAAATTATTTAATTTCGTATTAAAGGTATTGTTATGGCTAAAAGAATCGTAGAACCGTTCCGCATTAAAATGGTAGAAAATATCCGTATTCCATCAAGGGAAGAGCGTGAGGCGGCATTAAAAGAAGCAGGTTATAACCCGTTTTTACTTCCTAGCAGTGCGGTATATATCGATTTATTAACCGATTCCGGAACAAATGCGATGAGTGACCAGCAATGGGCTGCGATGATGACTGGTGATGAAGCTTATGCGGGTTCCAGAAATTATTACGATTTAAAAGATAAGGTAAAAGAATTATTTGATTACGATTATGTTATTCCCGCTCATCAGGGACGTGGGGCAGAAAATATTCTTTTCCCGGTGTTGTTAAAAATAAAACAACAAGAAGGAAAAGCGAAACAGCCTGTTTTCATTTCAAATTTCCACTTTGATACAACCGCAGCACACGTAGAATTAAATGGTTGTAAGGCAATTAACATTGTCACTGAAAAAGCATTTGACTCTGAAAATTACTATGATTGGAAAGGTAATTTTGATGTTGAAAAATTAAAAGCCACTATTGCTGAACACGGTGGGGATAATGTGGTTGCCATTGTATCAACGGTGACTTGTAATAGTGCAGGCGGTCAGCCGGTCGCAATGAGTAATTTAAAAGAAGCATATGAAATAGCCAAACAACATAATATTTTTGTAGTCATGGATTCTGCCCGTTTCTGTGAAAACGCCTATTTTATTAAAGAGCGCGATCCTAAATATAAAAACGCAACAATCAAAGAAATTATTCTTGAGATGTACAAATATGCAGACGCATTAACCATGTCAGCGAAAAAAGATCCATTATTAAACATCGGTGGATTGGTATGTATTAAAAATGATGAAAATGTCTTTACCTTAGCAAGACAACGTTGTGTTCCTATGGAAGGATTTGTTACCTACGGTGGACTCGCTGGGCGTGATATGGCAGCAATGGTTCAAGGGTTAGAAGAAGGAACGAAGGAAGAATATCTGCATTATCGTATCGGTCAGGTGAAATATCTGGGAGATCGTCTGCGGGAAGGCGGCATTCCTATTCAGTACCCCACTGGCGGGCATGCTGTTTTTGTCGACTGTAAAAAATTAGTTCCCCATATTCCCGGTGATCAGTTCCCTGCACAGGCAGTTATTAATGCACTTTATCTGGAATCAGGTGTGCGTGCGGTAGAAATTGGATCGTTTCTTCTGGGACGTGATCCGGCAACAGGAGAACAGAAACCTTCTGCTATGGAGTTTATGCGCCTGACCATTGCTCGCCGGGTATATACCAATGACCATATGGATTATATTGCAGATGCGTTAATTGGTCTGAAAGATAAACTCCCAACCCTTAAAGGGCTTGAATTTGAATATGAGCCTCCGGTATTAAGACACTTTACGGCCAGATTAAAACCTATCAAATAACCATCATTAATAACGGCTCTCGTGCAATACGAGAGCCTTATCCTTATTCTATTAAGGAAATAACAATGAGCTATTTAATTAATAAAGAGCCCTCAATTATTGTGGGAGGTTTTGTACTGGGTGGTGCAATGATAGGGGCCGGAATGTTTAGTTTGCCGACCATAATGTCAGGTGCTTGGTTTATTAACTCTCTTTTGGTTTTATTTATTGTTTGTTTTATTATGTTTCATTCTGGGATGTATATTCTTGAATGTACATCAAAGTATGGGGCAGGAACAAATTACTTTTATATTTCAAAAGAGTTATTACCAAAGTGGGCATGTTACATAGCTAATGCATCATTGATTTTTGTGTTATATATATTAATCTATGCCTATATTTCTGCTGCTGGATCTGTTATTTATGGAGCTTCGTTACTCTATGGATACAATGTCGATCTGAAAGCGATTTTTATTATATTTTCCGTTGTTCTTGGTGCAACAATATGGTGGGGAGGAACATGTGCAAGCCGGCTTACTTCACTATTTCTTTTCATTAAAATAGTGCTTTTTGTATTGGCTTTTTCGGGCCTGTTTATACAAGCAAAAAGCTCATTACTTTTTAATTTTTCGGTAGAAGGAAGTAACCAGATAGCATTGTATCCTTTTGTTTTTATAGTTATTCCATATGCGATCACTTCATTTGGTTATCATGGTAATGTGTGTAGTTTGTATAAAATTTATAATCAAAATGAAAAAAAAGTGATAAAAAGTTGTATTATCGGATGTGTTCTGGCGTTGATCATTTATCTACTTTGGATGATCGGCACTATGGGAAATTTACCAAGAGAACAATTTATTACCATTATTAACAAAGGAGGTAACTTAGACGCGTTTATTGATTCTCTTTATACTGTGTTAAATAGCGATTATATCGAGACGTTTTTATTATGGTTTTCAATCAGTGCGGTCTTTTGCTCATTCTTAGGCGTTGCAATTGGATTATTCGATTATATATTAGCCACGCTTAATTTTAAGGATAATTCTGGCGGAAGATTGAAATCAGCACTGATTTGTTTTACTCCTCCTCTGTTGTTATGTATGTTTTTTCCAAACGGATTTTTAATTGCTATTGCGTATGCTGGTATGGCAGCTTGCATTTGGGCGATTATCTGTCCGGCAGTTATGGTATTAAAAGCCCGAAAAAAGTTTTCTGAATCTGGTTTTAAGGTATGGGGTGGTAAGGGGTTAATTTATACAGTCATTGGATTTGGTATATTCGGTATTATTTGCCAATTATTGGCCCAGTTTAATTTATTACCTATTTATCGCTGATTGATATAAGCCACAATCTGGGTGATCGTGTGTAACAAGTTGGCGGTCAGATAGTCTTGGCGGTCAGATAGTCGATAAGGTCTGCGCTTTGTTCGACAGACAAACGGCTTTCGGAGCCGCCATTATCAGGAACCAGTTTTTCCTGACTGAAGTAGTCATTTCAAATGACGGTTTATGGTGGTTTCATGAATGAGCAGGACTTGAGAAATCATCAATTCAAGGGCTTGTTTTTGAGATAACCGGAAAATTCATAACCGATAAGTCAATTTGTAACAGTGCAGTGTCATGAACCGAACTGAGTCAGCCGGTTTGTTCGTATTGTCCGCTTCGTAAAATCCGATCTGTAACTTCCGCTCCGTAAATATGAAATCCTCGATCCTCTTCACAGATTTGAATATTTTTTCCTGACAGGAACACTGAAAGTTACATGTATGTATCTAAATTGCCTCTTATTTTTACATTTTTGCTACAAATTTGACTAAAATGCAACCATTAAATATATTAAATCATAGGTTATATCTTATACATTTAATCTATCCGGAGGTAGTGATGTCAGTACCAACGCTCAGGCATTTCATTAATGGTCAGTATATTGAATCTAAAGGTTCCGAATATTTTGATCTGGTAAGTCCGGTCACTGGTAAATCCTATGCGCGTTCTCCTAACGCGACCGCGGCGGATGTTGATGATGCTTATGCATCGGCCAAAGAGGCGTTTAAAATTTGGGGACGCAGCACACCCTCGGCACGTCAGCAGGCGTTGCTAGCACTGGCTGATACGGTGGAAAAAAATGCTGAACGTCTGATTGAGTCGCAAAGCCGCAATACAGGCCAGCTCAAGCACCTGATTGCCTCTGAAGAGATTGCAACATCGGTGGATCATATCCGCTTCTTCGCTGGTGCAGCGCGCTTTTTGGAAGGCAAAGCTACAGCTGAATATCTTTCTGGTATGACTACCAGTATCCGGCGTGAACCACTGGGCGTAGTAGGGCAGGTTACCCCGTGGAACTATCCGTTGATGATGGCGGTGTGGAAGATAGCACCTGCTCTGGCAGCAGGTAACGCCGTGGTGCTTAAACCGAGCGATACTACGCCGGAGAGTACTCTGTTGCTGGCTGAACTGTCCGCTCCGTTCTTCCCTGCCGGCACCTTCAATGTGGTTTTGGGTAATGCCAGCGCGGGTGCTCTGGTAGTTTCACATAGAACGCCGGCTATGGTTTCCATCACCGGTTCCGTACGTGCAGGTTTGCAGGTTGCTTCTTCGGCAGCGGCTAATCTCACCAGAGCGCATCTGGAGCTGGGTGGCAAAGCGCCAGTCATTATTTTTGCCGATGCGGATATAGACAAAGCGGTAGAGACCATTGTTACCGCAGGGTACTTCAACGCCGGTCAGGATTGCACGGCGGCTTCACGTGTGCTGGTGCATGAATCTGTTTACGATATCTTCGTCACTAAACTGGTGGCGGCAGCTAAAGCCACCCGTTTTGGCGATCCGGAAGATAAAGAGGCGCTGTATGGGCCGCTGAATAATATTCGCCAACTGGAGCAGGTCAAAGGATTCATTGCGCGTCTGCCCGCTCATGCCCGTATTGAAGCAGGAGGTCGTCAGGCCGATCGTTCGGGATATTACTTTGAACCTACGGTGATTACCGGTCTGGAGCAGAACGATGAAATGATTCAGACCGAGATTTTTGGCCCTGTTATCACAGTGCAGAAGTTCCTGACAGAGCAGGATGCTATCGAGAAAGCTAACGATGTGAAATACGGGTTGGCTTCCAGTGTCTGGACCCGCGACCATGGCCGCACATTGCGCCTGTCTCGTGAGCTTGATTTTGGAACTGTCTGGATTAACACCCATATTCCTCTTACGGCTGAGGCACCGCATGGCGGCTTCAAGAACTCTGGGTACGGTAAAGATTTGTCGGCGTATGGTTTCGATGAATATACGCGTATCAAACACGTGATGAGTTCCAACGACTAATACAGG
Organism: Xenorhabdus khoisanae; assembly: GCF_001037465.1. Classification (GTDB taxonomy): domain Bacteria; phylum Pseudomonadota; class Gammaproteobacteria; order Enterobacterales; family Enterobacteriaceae; genus Xenorhabdus; species Xenorhabdus khoisanae. The sequence goes on along the minus strand of NZ_LFCV01000133.1, from coordinate 17,483 downwards.
ACACCCATAATGAATCAAAATAGATCTTCGCGCGACATGGTGTCGCGCGCGCACCACGAGCTGTTTACTGACCGTGATGTGGGGGCGCTTGAGCGTTATTTTGCGCCGAATTTCATTGGGCATTCCCCGTTGGTCAAAGATGGCCTTGCCGGTCTGCGTGAACTGGTTCAGGCACATCCTGAGCTGCACCATGAAACGTATCGCGTACTACAGGACGGAGATCTGGTTGCTATCCACGGCCGTTTTACGGGGTTAGACGATCAGCCGTTGGTCGGTTTCGATTTATACCGGGTTGCCGATGGCTTAATCGTGGAGCACTGGGATGGCTTAGTGCCGCAGTGTGCGCCCAATGCCAGTGGCCGAACTCAGTTAGACGGCCCGACTGAAACGGGCCATAGCCATGACAGAGAGAAGAACCGCGAACTGGTAGTTAACTTTTTCACGCGTACCTTAGTCGAAGGGCACTATGATGAGTTTGAAAACTACACCAATGGTGAGGCGTTTCGCCAGCACAGCCCCGATATTCCCGATGGTACAGCTGCGGTCATTGCGTTTCTTAAGCAACTCAGGGATGAAGGGCAGGGCCTGCATTATGCAAAAATCCACCGTACAGTAGCCGACGGGCAGTTTGTTCTGACCCACTCAGAGGGAAGTATTGCCGGATCACGTCACAGCTACTTTGAGCTATGGCGTGTCGAAAACGGCAAAGTGGCTGAGCTTTGGGATGCTATCTCTCCAGTACCAGAGGATGCGCAAGCGCTGCATCGCCACGGTATTTTTTAGCGTAGTTTGAAGACAGGCTGAAATCTCATGTCATTTCAATCAGGAATTAGAGAATGACGACATATTCCATCGTCTACGCACCACTCGATCAGGCTACCCGGACCGAACAGGTTGTGGAACGTTTAAGTAATGCGATCATCTCCGGGATATTACAGACCGATGAACAGCTGCCTAACGAGAACGAGCTATCGCGACTGTTGGGTGTGTCACCGGTAACGGTTCGCGACGCCCTGAACACGCTGCGCGCCAGACAGTTGATCGATACTCGACGCGGACGTTATGGCGGTAGTTTTGTGTGTCAGGTTCCCGTTGAGACAATGCGGAAATATCACCCGTTGCAGCTGATGGCTTCAGGCGAACTGGCAGATTTCAGCGAATTTCACTGTGCAGTGATCGGTCACAGTGCGAGGCTTGCGGCCCAACGTTCAACGCCGGGTGAACTGAAAAAGCTTGGGCAACTGATCGACAGCTTTGCGGCTGCGACGCAACCGGATGCTCGTATACAGGCAGATATGCGCTGTCTGTTAACTTTGGCATCTCAGGCACAGTCGGCCAGGCTTGCCAATCAGGAGCTGGAGATTCAGGTCGAATGGGCGCCTTTGATGGTGTTTCTGTACCGAGAGGCTGCCGTTCACCGCGAGGTTTCCGCCGCCTGGCATTCACTTCTGGCCTCTCTGTATAAGAGTGATGAGCTCGCCTGTTATCAGCTTGCGCAGAAGATGATTACCCGAATTACTGACCACCTGCTTGAATGCAAATTGCGTATGGATACTGACGCGCCATTCTTACGGGGATCTGATCGCGAGTAATGCGGCTGCATTCATCCCAAGAAAGGGGAAGGCATATGTACAACGACATACACGTAGAACGGGCCAGAAGCATTCTGGACGATATCTTAGTCGCGGCGCAGCAGGCCACCGCAGCTCTGGCAGATAAGGCCGCGCGTATTTTATTGGAACAGCCGTTATATCATTCGGAGGGTGTTCGTCTGGCGCGGGAGCAGCGCGGCGCATTACAAGAACATATCCACGATGTACTGCGTAACAACGCTTGGTGTAACGGGGCAGGATTTGCCAGCTATGCGGTAACGAAGACGGTTGGGGAGGAAGGCGGTTACTGGACGCTGGAGTGGTGGCGCCAGGAAGGGAATACCATTCAGTATGCGCAACTGGAACACAATCAGGAGCAGCGCAGGCGTCTGGATTTCCGGTTGTTTGAGTGGTTCCGGCAGCCAGCCAGTCGTCACCTTCCCATCATTGACGGCCCTTATGTGGATTATGTCTGCAACGGCGCTTACACAATTACAATAGCCCATCCGGTGCTTATCAATGAAGAGTTTGTCGGTGTTGCGGCGGTGGATATGCTGGTTTCGACGCTGGATCGGTTACTTCTGCCGGCTCTGGGCGCTATCGGTAAGCCAGCATTAATAATTAATGACGATGCGCGTGTCGTAACTTCAACCGTGCCGGGAGTACGTTCAGGTTCTCTATTGAAGAGCCAGGATGTTAACCGGTCGACCGGTGGGGAAGTATCGTCACTGCGTCTGGTGATCCTACCGTCATCACACACTGAATCACACAGGGCGTTTGTCTGCTGAAGCCCATTTATTCAGATTGCTGAGGAGTTTCTACTTTATGACTGAATCTATGTTAGCTAAAAGGCGCAGTGCGGCTATCGCAAAAGGCGTTGGCGTGACCACACAAGTCTATGTTGAGCGTGCGGAAAATGCTGAAATCTGGGATGTTCAGGGGCAACGCTATATTGATTTTGCCGCCGGTATTGCCGTGGTGAATACCGGTCACCGTCACCCGCGCGTCATTGCCGCAGCCAGAGAGCAGCTGGAACAGTTTACCCATACCTGTCATCAGGTTGTGCCTTATGAAAATTATGTAGCGCTAGCCGAACGACTGAACAGTCTGGTGCCGGGTAATTTTGTGAAAAAGACAGTCTTTGTTACCACCGGGGCTGAGGCAGTAGAAAATGCTGTGAAGATCGCGCGTGCCGCTACCGGACGCAGCGGTGTGGTGGCTTTCAGCGGCGCTTTTCACGGCCGTACCTTCCTCGGTATGTCATTAACCGGCAAAGTTGCTCCATACAAAATGGGATTCGGCCCGCTGGTTAGCGACGTTTACCATGTCCCATTTCCGGTAGGATTGCACGATATCAGCGTAGAGCAAACGCTGAACGCGCTGGAGGATCTCTTCAAAACCGATATCGAGCCCACGCGCGTTGCTGCCATCATCATCGAACCCGTACAGGGAGAAGGGGGTTTCTATCCTGCGCCTCCTGAACTGCTCAAATCCCTGCGAGAAATTGCTGATCGCTACGGTATTGTTCTGATTGCCGATGAGATCCAGACCGGTTTCGCGCGTACGGGCAAACTGTTTGCCATGGAACATCATGAAGTTGCGGCCGATCTGACCACGATGGCAAAAGGTCTGGCGGGAGGATTGCCACTGGCGGCTGTAACGGGGCGAGCAGAGCTGATGGACGCTGTTGTGCCGGGTGGCTTGGGGGGAACTTATGGAGGTAATCCGGTAGCGATTGCGGCTAGCCATGCGGTGCTGGATGTGATCGAAGAAGAGAAGCTGGCTGCGCGTGCGACACAGCTGGGAGAGCGGTTAAAACAATGTCTGCATGAACTACGGCCGCGTGTCCCGCAGATCGCCGACGTGCGTGGGCTTGGGCTGATGATTGCGGTGGAGTTTAAGCGTGCAGACAGTCAGGAACCCGATGCCGCTTTTACCAACGCGGTACGCCAGACAGCGCTAGAGCGTGGACTGATTCTGTTGACGTGCGGTGTACACGGCAACGTGATCCGCTTCCTTCCACCGTTGACCATACAAAATGATGTTTTTGACGAGGCACTCGACATCCTGAAATCTGTGCTGCTCGATTTGAATCGTAAATAGGGAATGACTATTCTGCCGCGTAACCGGAGGCAACTAAGGAAGGATTCACCCAAAATGCGTGTGGCGGCAGGGGTAAACCGCTGGTTCAAAAGAGAGGACAACAATGCACTGGTATTTAAATGTATTAAAAAATTATACCTGCTTCAGAGGGCGGGCCCAGCGTAAGGAGTTCTGGTATTTTGTTCTGTTTCAGATCCTGGCTGTTCTCATCATTTCTTTTCTAGAAAGGTTGTTTGCTGTTGCCAACCCCGAAATCTATATGGGGTGGTTCAGCGCTATCTATCTGCTGCTCACATTTTTGCCCGCGCTGGCGGTAAATGCCCGCCGCCTGCACGATATCAACTGTAGCGCCCGGTGGCTACTGTTACATCTTATCCCGTTTGTCGGCACTGTTATCTTACTGATTCTCGCCGCTCTGAAAGGGCAGGCGGGCAGCAATAAATACAGTTCAGAAAACCGGATTCACTCACAGGGAAATACTCCGGGCCAGACTAACGGGTAATTTCCGGTCATAAAGGAGTGCTGAAATGGCAATGAACAGAAGAGATTTTATCTCTACTGCCGCGACTCTGGCAGGGGCGGGAGTACTTTCATCCATATTTCCTACTACATCTCTGCTCGCCCGGACCTTAACTGCGGTTGATGCTCCGGTCGTCAATATTGACCAACTCCGGCCGATGCTGTTGCAGGATGCACAGCACAGAACCAGTCGGTTAGGGTTAGATCCGCGCATCTGGAGTTGGCATAGAGATGTGGGTGTTAACACTATGTCAACCAAAACCATGTCAACCAAAACTATGTCAACCAAAATCATGCCAGCCAACTACTATGAGGCTTCTCTGGCTGATTGTCCGGCTTTTGGCAGTTTTTCCAGAGACCAGAGCTGTGAGGTTGTGGTCATTGGCGGCGGGTTGCTGGGCGCTTCCACTGCGCTGCATCTTGCTGAAGCGGGCGTAGATGTGATTTTAGTTGAAAAGGATAACATTGGTTCGGGAGCTTCTGGCCGTAATGGGGGGCAGATAACCCCCGGAATTGCCCGCTGGTCGGCGGAAACCATGCTGGAAAGATTTTCACCCGATGAGGCCAAACGCTTATGGCGTTTTGCATCGGTTGAAGCGATGAATCTTGTGGATGAACTCCGCGAGCGTTACGGTTTTGAATGTGATCGCAAATATGGTCATATTACCGCAGCGATACACCCAGGCCACATGGGGCCATTGGTAGCTAATGCCGATGCCCGGCGTCAGCTGGGAGATACGGCGGTGAAGGTGATTGGGCCACACGAATTGCAGGAAGAGTATGTGCGTTCGAGTATCTATCATGGTGCCAATATCGACAGCATCGGCGGACAGGTTCAGCCTCTGGCGCTGCTACGAGGCTTGATTTATGGTTTTGCCAAACTGGGTGGACGAGTCTATGACGGCACGAAAGTGAAGGGCATCAGGCAAGATGCCGACAGCACAGTCATAGAAACTGAGCGGGGAGTTATCAGGGCGAGTAAAGCCGTAGTACTAGGGGTGCATGGCTCCACGGGTGAGTTCATCTCCGGCCCTTCCACTACAGTTCCTTTTTTCACCTATGTGGCGGTAACTCCGCCGTTGCCGGTGGATAGCAAAGAGTTGATCCCGTCAGATTTGCCGATCTACGATACACAGTTACAGATAGACTATTATCGCGCGGTGCGCGACAACCGCCTGCTGTTCGGTGGACAGGGCACTGGTAATTCTTGGTCACCGCGCGATGTGAACAACTATTTGCTTGATCGCATCAGAACCGTGTTCCCGCATCTGGAAAAGCCCGAACTGGAATACTCCTGGGGCGGAATTAGCGATCTGACCTTGAACGGCGCCACCGATGCCCGTAAAAGTGGTAACAACGTCCCTGTATATATGGTGCATGGCTGGAGCGGTCATGGAGTGGCGCAGACGGTGCGCATTGGTAAAGCCATCAGCGACGATCTCACCGGACTCAACCACGACTTTACCATGCTTACCCGCATCGACCACGCGAGTATTCCGCTGGGGTCCTATCTCTCTCCGGTGGCTATTCCATTGATTAAAGGCGCTCTGGGAGTGATAAGTACACTTAATCCGACAGATATAGTTTCGTTCTGAGTGGCAGGCTTCCTATACCAGATGATTTGCACTGAAGATACAAGGGGAAGTGCATAATATTCTGGTATGGGACATCCAAACACCGAACTACCAAAAAACAAAAAATTTCACATGCTGCACGGTGGAAGTGTGAGAATAGCTCTCTCTGCCAGAATAAATGTTCTCCATTAGGAATACAGATAGGACAATGGAAAGACATTATCATGAGAAAGGGGGATTCGGATTTTTTCAGTCTGACGGGTTTGTTAGCATCGCTTGGCAGACAAAAATACGAGGAATATGCCGAAACGTGCTGTCCGGCAAGATAACGTTCTTAAATACTTACCTGTTTGAATCACGAATCTGGCGTTTTTCCTGCTTTGTTTTTATCTGAATACGGTAAACTGATTCATTATTTTTATATGATAAGAGAAAAGAAGGAATTTCATGGAAAAGACCTTCCAGAAAGCGCGCTGGTTACGGGATTTACAACGTTTTTTACCTCTGAAAAGTCAGTTTGTTTTGTCCGGTAACGTCAGGGATCTGCAATCGTATGAAATCGCGCCGGAAATTATCACACCACTGGCATTGAATCAGGCTCTGCAAAATACGTTATTTGATATGGGTTATGTGCATATCATGACGTTTAATCCGCTTTCCGGATTTACCTTAATCAATCATCCGTCTCAGTCACAAGTACAAGGGCAAACATTATTACAACGGCTGGGGCTGTCGATGAATGCCAACCGTATTCCCGGTGGTATCGATCTGCTAAATAGCGTATTGGAGAAATGGGTAGAATACCCGGACGAACCGATAGCATTATGTGTGGATTTTGCTTCCTGCCTGATCTCCCAGCGTGAAAATCTCTCTGCGATTGAGCACCATTTGTTTACCCGCGCCTTAATTCTTTCTCATCAGGCAAAAGCTCGTCCGGCAGGGGCACAACGCCAGCCATTTTTTAATACTATTTTTTGGATAGTTGAAAAAGAGACCGATTTACCGGACTGGTTTCTGATTAATAATCCCCGAATCCGCCACATTCCGGTTGCCAAACCTGACGGACAGATGCGCCGGGCACTGGCACCGACTTTATTGCGTTCTCTACCGGACTTTGAATCGGTGGCGGATGATGAACATACCGCTTTACTAAATGATTTTATTGATGAAACCGAAGGGCTGTTACTGCTAGATTTAACCGCGATCGTACAGCTTGCCCGTCTTGAGAACGTCCCGGTCACGCGTATCAGTGATGCGGTCAGGCGGTATAAAGTCGGTATTACAGAAGATCCGTGGCAAAAGATTGATAAGGATAAAATCCGCAATGCCTATGACATCATACAACGGCGTGTAAAAGGGCAGTATCACGCTGTCACACATTTGCTGGACATTATTAAGCGGGCGGTAACCGGTGTCGGCAGCAATAAAAGCGGGCGTCCTCGTGGTGTATTGTTTCTCGCCGGTCCTACTGGTGTCGGTAAAACAGAGCTGGCAAAAACCGTTACTCAGTTGTTGTTTGGTGATGAAAGTGCTTATATCCGTTTTGATATGTCAGAATTCAGTGCCGAACATGCCGATCAGCGTCTTATCGGTGCGCCTCCCGGCTACGTGGGCTATAACACAGGAGGAGAACTGACTAACGCCATCCGCGAAAAACCGTTCAGTGTTGTGTTGTTTGATGAAATTGAAAAAGCCCATCCGCAACTGATGGATAAGTTTTTGCAGATTATTGATGATGGCGTGTTGACGTCCGGTCGCGGTGATCGTGTCTATTTTTCAGAATCATTGATTATTTTTACCTCGAACCTCGGTATTTATCGACTGAATAATGAAGGAGAGCGGGTCGCTAATATAACTCCGGATGAGCCGTTTGAAACCGTACAACAGAATGTGAAACGGGAAATTGAACGCCATTTCAAACTGGTATTGAACCGCCCGGAATTATTCAACCGTATCGGCGAAAATATCATTGTATTTGATTTTATCCGGCCGGAAGTGGCAGAGCAGATTTTCAGTCAAATGGTGGATAATATTCTGCGCGGGCTGGAAAAACAGGCGCTAACTATCACGATAGCAGATAAGGCAATGATAACCCTAAAATCCCGTTGCCTTGCGGATTTATCCAACGGCGGACGAGGCATCCGTAATCAGCTCGAAATTCATCTTATCAACCCGTTATCACGGGCTGTTTTTGAACAGAATGCCCAGCCAAACGACGCTTTTTGTATCACCCATATCGCATTAGGCGAAACAGGCGAAATGACAACGGTGCAACTGACGCGGGTCACGGAGTCAATCTGATGGAGATTAGCCTGTCGCGTCTGCATTTCCCCGTGACCTCTCTGGGGCCGGGAAAACGTATCGGGATCTGGACACAAGGATGCAGTATTCGTTGTAAGGGATGTATGTCACCTGACACATGGCGACCGACACAACAACGTATTGCCGTCAGTACCCTGATAACACAGCTCACATCCTGGCTGGCAGAGGCAGAGGGTATCACTATTTCCGGTGGTGAGCCTTTTGACCAGCCGGACGCACTTTATATCTTGTTAAACATGTTACGTGATCATTTTTCCGGTGACATTCTGATTTTCAGCGGATACGAATACAGCGTGTTAAAAATAAAGTTACAGACAATGGAAGGTTTAATTGATGCGTTAGTATCCGGTCCGTATCAGCAAGAAGCGACACAGAATTTGCGTTTACGTGGCAGCGACAATCAGGAACTTCATCTTTTGACTCCGTTGGGCAGGCAGCGTTATCACACTTATCATCTGCCGCTGAACGAAACGGACAAAGTTCTGGATCTCGCTTTGGATGCACAAGGCAGGGTGTTTATTGCTGGTATTCCGGGAAAGGGCGACATGGAACGGTTCAGAGATCTGCTTATGCAAGGGGATCATCAGGTAACACAGATAAAAAAATAGAATAGCAACAGGTATGTAATGTTTATGATGCGTTTTTGCCCCCATTGTCAGACAGAGCGGCCACTGACTGAAATTTTCTGTGAAGGTCATATCAGCACACAACCGTGCGGATGGGATTTATCTGCCGAACCTATCCATAAATCAGGCTGGCGTCCGCAACCGCCAAACAGCACACCAACGGTAGAATCTGCAGATGCAGTGCTGCAGGAACATATTTATGTTTGTGTGAACGGTCATCCGATGGAAGAAGGTGATCTGATTTGTCTGCAATGTGGTGAAGATGCCGCCGGATTTTCTGCGGAAAACCCAGTTATTCAGGACACAACATTTTCACCGACAGAACCAGAACCAGCACCAGCAGAACCGACATCTATCGGAGACTGGCTGACGGGTGAACAAATCAATAGCAGTGATAGTCCGCGTGAGCGCTATAGTGTGACCCATCGGGAAACGGGCCAACAGGGGATTTTAACGCTTTATCAGTTGGGTGAAGAACCCGATCCGTCTGTCTATGATGTACTCCGGCTTTTGCCGAAAAGTCACGTACCGGAGTTGCTGGACATTGGTCGTCAATATGGCAGACCGTGGCATGTGACAGAACCTATTTCCGGAGGTTCATTAGAGGTATTTATTTCCCGGGGCGACTATTGGCAACCGGAAGAAATTCCTCAGCTTATCCGGGAAATGGGGCAGGCATTGGCCGCCTTTGCAGAGCATGGTTTACGCCACCGCGATCTGAGGCCTTCCCATCTTATGATCCGTCAGCGCTCGCTACTGGATATTGTGATCATCGAGTTTGGTTCTGCCTGTCTGTCGGAGTTCGACCTTGATATCGTCTCACCGCTGGATATCAGCCGCTATAGTGCACCGGAAACCTTAGCCGGAGGAGTGTCCGCTGCTTCTGACTGGTGGAGTCTGGGTATTATTTTGCTGGAACAGCTCACCCGGGGCCGCTGTTTTGAGCAGGTTCACACCAATGCGTTTTTGATTCAGGTGATGACTCACGGTGTCGCCATTCCGGATGATTTGGATGAAAATATCTGCATTCTGCTGCGTGGATTATTAACCCGCGACCGCACACAGCGTTGGCAATGGCCGGAGGTATCAGCATGGCTGGACGGACGACCGATAGCTGCGCCGGTTGAGGCAAATCAGCCGCAGCCACGGCATGAGCGACAGATTACTCTTGCCGGGCAGGTATATAGTCAACCAACACAATTCGCTCTGAAAGCTGCAGAAACCGCTCAATGGGATGACGCTTTGTTCTTATTATTGCGCGGGGAGCTTTTCTCATGGCTTGCCGGAATGAGTCACTATGAATCAATCCACCCGCAATTGCGTCTTTTTACCGATATGCCGGAGATTGATGACAATCTGCGCCTGATGCTGACCTTAAAGGTGTTGAATCCGGATATGCCGTTTATTTACCGCGGTGAGATCATCACACCTTCCTGGTTATTAGAGCATACGGATATCAGTTACAGTTTGATTAATGATCCGCTGGCACAACTGTTACGGCAAATCGACTCTGAGCACTGGCTGGTGCAACTTTATTATCGTCAGCAGCAGATCCGCAGGCGGGCAGAGGCGCTGGAAATCACCCTGAATGAAAATATACTCAGAATTTATCTGCTGATTACCTCTCATAGTCAGCTTATTGCCCGCTGGCAGGCGCATCATCAGTTGTTTCCTGATACACATCACAGCGGTTTACGGACACTGATTGACAGACAGAATCTACAGGACGAAGACCTTATCCTATTGCTGAGTGCCGATATCGGACAGTTCATTGCATACCAGACATTACTGGATCAGGCGGTTAAACTGGCGAAACGCTATCGTATCAGCACATTTGAGCGCACGCAGGCAGAAGCGCTATTGCAGTTACCCCGTCTTACACTGTATCAGCAGTTAAGGGAGCGGATCGGTGATTTTTGCCGGTGCGGAATCGCAGATATTGATGAATGGACAGAACAATTTTTACTGACACAACGTCTGCCGCTTGAACAGGTCATTGTGATGCTGGCGATTGCTGCAGAACAATGGGTCATACCGGAAAAGCAGCGCTATGTTCAGCAGGTCATGCAGTTTTTTACCCGGAAAATCACCGCAAATACGCAGCGGGGTTCTTTAGTTCGTATGCGCCTGACCCCATCGGCAGGCCGGGTTGATCTGACTGAAATGAATAGTGTTCGGAAAAGTGCGCAGGATTTGTTACAGCATTTAATTAACCGGCCGAAAAATGCTATTGCAATTGATAGCCAGACTTTATTGCAAATGCCCAAAGTTAACGACAGGCTGCGGGTATTGCAGGTGAAAACCGAACTATACCAGCGCGATACTGGCATAAATGGCATGTATCTGGGATTTCCGTTCCTGCTCATTCATACCCAGCCTTCACAGATGAAGCCCCGTATCGCACCTCTGTTTCTTTGGCCGGTTAATCTGGTCATGAATGCCGGACTGCGGGGTGTTGCCCGTTTGCAGTTTGATAATGAGCGTGGGGCGGTGAGACTCAATCCGGCATTGACCAGTCTGAATGGTATTCCGCCGATAAAAGAGTGGCAGGCGATTTTGGATCAGCTTCTCGGGCATGCCGGACTGACGGTTGATGGTGTGATGGAAAAGCTCTCTGCCGTCATGCCAGTGACAGTCAGGAATTTATCTGCATTACCATCAGATCCGGAAATCGAAGAAAACAGTGCATCGTTGTGTTGTTCAGCGGTACTTTTTCACACGTCCTTTATCGGACAGGCTATCGGCGAAGATCTGCAACAAATCGCCGGGTTACCGATTGAAAATACCGCACTGGAAAAAGCATTGGGACTGGCGGAGCCCGAAACGTCAGAACCTCGTCCGTTAAAAGCAGAAGAACGCTATTTTGTCAGTGCGACGGATCCTTCACAGGAAATAGTAGTGGCGGCGGCACGGCAAAACAGGGGATTGTTAATTGAAGGACCGCCGGGAACCGGTAAAAGTCAGACTATTGTTAATCTGATTGCGGATACTATCGGACAGCAGAAAACAGCACTGGTGATTTGCCAGAAACCAGCGGCACTGGAAGTGGTGTATAAACGTCTGATAGCTTGTGGGCTGATGAACCGTATTGTGCTTGTACATCAGGCGCAGAAAGGGCGTGATATTATTCAGTCGGTACGCTCACAGATTGATGATCTGTTTATTCACGAGAAAAACGGTGATCAGACGACAAACTGGGTACGTAAGCGCTGTATTGCTGCCCAGCGCATGGACAAATATGAAACGCAGCTGGATAACTATTACAACGGGTTATATCAGTATCATGAAACGGCAGGACTCTCTTATCGCCAACTGATGGCCTCCCTGATTGCATTGCGTGATAAGGCAGAAATCGGTCTCGATTTACCACAATTACAGTCGTTATTCCGTTCACCGGACACAGCTGAAACAGTCAGAATCATTGATGATATCGTTCAGGTCGTCCCTCTATGGCTGGCTGCTGATTATGAGGGTAGTCCGCTCTTACAATTGCGCTCTTTCTCTGCGGATGACGACAGTTGTCAGCAGTTTAACCGGGATTTTGCCGGATTTATGCAGGCTGAAACAGTACGGGAACAAACTCTGACACAGCCTTATACACAAATCACCATCGAAACACTGACTCACCATCAGGCTGCTTTGGCCGCCTGTAAAACGGCATTTAGCTCATTACCTTCGCTGACGTGGCAGCAATTCGCCCGTTGGTTGCCGTTGTTCTGCAATGAAAAAGGGCAACAGCCACGTGGTCAGCAGATTATCAGCCAACTGGAAGCACTGATTACGCAGTTACAGCAGGTAGATACCTCGTTGTGTGATCCGCGCTTATTTCATCTTCTGGCAGATTGTGAAAATCCGGTACTGGCACAACTGTCACAGGCATTAAAAGAGAAACAACGTACATCATTCTGGTTTTATCTGAATCCGTTTTATTATGCCCGTCAACGCAAACTTAATGCGTTTACTGTTGCTCATGGCATCAGCAATAATCCGGCACAATACACCGAATTTTCTCATTCGATCAGTGTTGAACAGATTGTGCGCCTTATCCGTAATGAACTGAATCAGTTACATCAACAACTTGAATTAGATACATTTTCTGACTTTGATGCCTTTTTATTACTTCAGGCGTTGGAAAATACAACAGACAATCTTCGCCGGATTGCTAATCTGGCACAGCTTGTGGTTGATTATCCGCAGCCGGCTCATTTATTTAGCGCGATACGTGACCATCAGCAGGCCGGTTTTTCACAGCAATGTCTTGAAATTGAGGCAGCGATTACACGTGCTCAGGCACAAGAAAAAAGTCATGACGCTCTCAACATGTTGACTCCGTATCTGACCACTCAGACACAACAGCGTTTTGCCGGAGCGATTAAACATCAGACATCTCTTAATCATGATCTGGCAACGATAGAAGCAGCACTACCGACATTAAAACCTTATCTCCAGTTCAGTGCACTTTCTGTAGATTTCGGTGAAATTCACTGGGAGATTTTGGCACTATTGCGTCCTAATGCAGACGAACTCTCCCGATTGAGTGACACAGCATTACGTCAAACAATTGAGAAAACACTGAAATACTATTACTACCTGGCGTTGAAAGCGTTGTTTGAAAGTCAGTTCCCCGCGTTATCCGCAGAACAGGACGCACTGGATTACAATACTCAGCAATTGGAAAACACACTGGCGGATTTGCAGACACTGAACCGTGACGCATTCAATAAGGGATTAGAATACCGGCAAATCAGCCCACGGAGAGCGTGGGAAGAGATTACCCGTTTAACAGGAAAACGAGCCAGAAGGTTGCGGGAATTTATCGAAGAGGGAGAAGCGTTCGGTTTGATGCGTCTGCGTCCGGTATGGATGATGACACCGGATGTTGCCAGTCAGATTTTACCGCTCAAACCCGGTTTTTTTGATACGGTCATTTATGATGAAGCTTCTCAGATGCCGGTAGAATATGCTTTACCGACGCTGTATCGCGGTAAGCAGATGATTGTCAGCGGTGATGAGAAGCAGATGCCGCCTTCCAGTTTTTTTGCCGGTTCGGTCAACAATGAGGATGACGACGAAGAAAACGACTCACCGGAACAGCAACAGGAAGAATCGCACAGCGAATGGGATTATCGCCAAATCGGTGAGTGTCCTGATTTGCTGCATCTGGCGCGAATGGTATTATCGGTTTATACGCTCGATATTCACTATCGTTCTGCTTACCGTGATCTGATTAATTTTTCAAACCATGCGTTTTACGAAAAACGCCTGAATATTCCGTCACAGCACTCAGAAAAAGTGCTCAGTAAGATAAAACCGCTGTCACTGGAGATGATCAACGGAACGTACAGCAATCAGACTAACCCCGACGAGGCGGAAGCCATTGTGACACGTCTGGCTGAAATATGGCAGGCTCCGTTTGAAAACCGTCCGTCTGTCGGTATTGTCACCTTTAACCAGAAGCAATCACAGTTAATCCATCACCTACTGATTGAGCGTACTGAAACAGATACGGATTTTTGTCAGGCTTATATGCAGGAAATACATCGGCGGGAACAGGGTGAGGATATGTCGTTGTTTGTGAAAAACGTTGAGAACGTACAGGGTGATGAACGGGATGTGATTTTATTTTCCACAACGTTCGGGCGTAACAAACAAGGTACGTTTCGGCGTAATTTTGGTGTGTTAGGACAGACAGGCGGAGAGCGGAGGCTCAATGTGGCAATTACCCGTGCCAGAAAACAGGTAGTTATCTTCTCATCTATGCCGCTGGATGAAATATCTGACTGGCTTTCAACCTATCGCAAGCCTGAAATTCCCCGAGATTTCTTACAAGGGTATCTGACGTTTGCCCATAACCTGACCATCGGACAAAGCGAGCATAATCAGGGATTACTCAACAGAATGTGCCGCACAGATACTGGCCTGAGTGATAACAACCAAACTCATGATGGTCTTAGTGACAGCTTTGTGCAATCCGTGGTGAATTTCGTGCAACAATTCATGCAACAACAAGGATGGCAGATAGCCAAAGTTCAGCAGGCCGGGGTTTTCTATTTTGATTGCATTATTGAAGATAAACACAGCGGGCGATATATCATCGGGCTGGAATGTGATATGCCGCACCATCCGTTATTACAACAGGCAAGGGCGCGGGAAATATGGCGGGCATCTGTGTTAAAGCACGTGGTTACGGCCCGTTACCGGATTTCTGTCACGGAATGGTTTCATCAGCCGGATATCGCACAGCAGAAACTGGTTGCTGCGATTACACAAGCCTTCTCAACGCATAACTTATAAGCATTGTTTATAGGTATTATTTATAGGTATTGTTATGAGTTCATCCTTACATACGATCAGAATCAGAAGACAACATTTCATTGCATGCCAACGTGCACATGCCAGATTAAAGCAGTTTTATCAACGCTTGCAGCATATTAGTCAGAAGCTTTCCGATGCGGATGAAACACGGAATCCACTGTTCTCACAGCAGCTTCAGGCAATAAATATTCGCATGGAGCAGGGAGCCATTTCTATGTCACCGAATGAAATGGATACTTTGCAACGCCGTATTGAGAAATTTACGCAGGATATTCAGGATGAGATACTGCTGCTTCAGGCAGAATTGCTGGAAGAACAAGCCGAAGAAGCACGAAAACGCCATCATCGCAGCAAAAATCTGACGCTCTTAGCCGGGCTTCTTAAAGATAAGCTGCCGACTAATCATCCGTTGAATACCGCATCAGTTCAGTCATTACAGAATGACACTGACCCACAAAGCGCTTTACTTTATCAGGCGTTAGAACTGGCGGCCAAAGAGCAATCGGGTCTGACAGAAGATCAATCGGCACTATTATCCTCACTGCTGACTGAACAAGGTGCAGATCTGCCGCGTGACTGGCAAGCACCAGATCCGGAAACGGCCGTTCAGTTCGGACAGATAGAAGCGATGATAATCAAACTGGGCATTCTTGATAACCAATTGGATCTCACGTCATATCAGACACAGTATCAAACCGTTTTATCACTGAAAGATGAAGCACAAAGACAGCTAAAAACAGACTCGCTGATTTTTGAACTGGCAGCGCAGATTCGTCAGGAACAGCATCTACAGGATCTTCGTACCCAGCTGGTTGTGGCAATCGCTGAGTTGGAAAGTCTGGAGGATGAAGAGGCAATAACCATTGCCCGTGAAGCTGGTAGCGTGGCCCAGCAAGGTTCGCTTTCCGAGATAACAACCCGTCTGGAACTTGTTAACGACGCGATTATCCGGATAGAACGACGTATTATCGCAGCTGAACGCCGCAATGTTGTGCTGGAAGGATTGCGTGAGCTAGGTTATCAGGTAAATGAAAATGCAGTTAATGCGTGGTTGGCTGACGGGCAGGTGGTAATTTCTCATCCTTCAACGCCGGATTATGGATTAGAGCTTGGGGCTGGTGGTGAAGAGAGTGCCCGTTTTCAGGTCAGGACCGTGGCATTCTCAGAAGAAAGAGATACCACGCGTGATAGAGATATTGATGCTATCTGGTGCCATCAACACCATCAGTTACAGGAAAATCTGGCAAAATCTGATGCAGAACTGACGATTGATAGGGCATTACCTCCCGGCAGTGGCAAGATGAAAGTCAGAGAGCGGAGTGATGCTGTCCGGCAGAAACGTGTGGTAAGCCATAATAAAACGCAGATGCGTAAGGGGTAAGCTAATGAGCTAAAAGTACTGTCGCTACGTCAATATAGAACCCGCTATATGAAAAATAACTGGTTACCAATTGGAGAAAGAACAGTGATAGACGAGAAGGCAAAGAATAATTTTATAATCAAAAATATAAATGAAGTTGAACTGGATAATTTTGAACGTTCTCCATTTTACGCATCTCGTGGAGCCTCTCTGACCGATAGCACTCCGGCTTGCAAGCTTGGTGCTTCTGTTGACTGCGTTCCTCTCGGAAAACGCGCAGTACCGTATCATTTCCATCATTCCCAAGAAGAGATGTTCATTATTATGAATGGATCTGGAACATTCCGTATCGCTGATAACATGATACCTATCAAAGAGGGTGATGTTATCTGTATACCTCCGGGAGATAAATACCCACACCAAATTATTAATACGTCTGATGAAATGCTACGTTATATTTCTATAAGTACAATGGAAAGTCCTGAAATATGTGAATATCCTGATTCAAATAAATATTTAGCCAAATCGACGATCAATGGAATTAAAAAATTAAGTGCCATAAACTTTCTGAGCGAGGATGTTGATTATTGGGAAAACGAGCCATAAAAAATCCGCAGTTGTAAATTGAAGAATCCCCAAAAAATACAAAGGCTAAAGGTTGTTTTCTCAACGAGTATTACTGACAAAGCAACCGCATAAGCCAAGTTGTATAGCAGACAGCTACATCAACAAACGACAAACTTTAGAATCTAAAACCATAAAGATAACATTTGACAATCATTATCATTAAAGATCAAATTCTATTTTTTTATTTCACTATGTTATGTTTTATTTAATATCCTTTGAATTTCTAAGTGAAATGAATTTTTTATGATTTGATTTAATATGGCTCTTATGTAAGATGCATTTAGCGAGTGTTAGCTCGTGATCTTCGAATAACCTAATTAATAAAAATCAATTTTTATATATTATGGAGGCTATATGAATAGTTCTATAAAAGCAGGTGTTCGCCCTGATGCATTAAAATCAGGCGTTCGTCCTGATGCTATTATTTAGTAGATCAATAATTAGT
>NZ_LFCV01000132.1 GCF_001037465.1 Xenorhabdus khoisanae | reverse complement strand
CCGTGCTGATATCACCACTGCAAACCGCATCTTCTATCAGGGTGACAGTACCAACGGTCAATTCTTTAACATTGTGGCGGTTATCCCCGATCCAAAACACACCCGCTTAGAGTTGCTTTGTAAGGGAGGCTTACCGAATGGATAAGATTGATATTCCCCTGAACGAAATCAAGCAACATTGCCGACTGGATGAAAGCAATACGCTTGAAGACGAACTGCTTAAGGGCTATGCCGAGGCTGCATTGGAAGTCTGCCAGCAACATATCGGTAAGCGATTCGAGGAGGGCTTGGTGTTTACCCCTGCTATCAAAGTGGGCTGCTTACTCTATATTGGCTTGCTGTATGAGAATCGGGCGATGGCGGTAGAGGTGGAACTGAAAGAAGTCCCGTTCTCTATCAAATCCCTGTGGTCGGTCTATCGAGATGTGGGGATCTACTGATGCCGTGGCAACCTTTAAAGCGCTGTAGCTATCCGGGATGTAAGCAGCGTGTGAAGTCAGGACGATGCGAGCAACACCAGAGAGAGACCAGACGACAACAGGATAAGCAACGAGGTACACGTACTGAGCGTGGTTACAGTAACCGATGGGGCAGATATAGATTGATGTACCTCAAGGCTAACCCCTTATGTGTGTATTGCCTCAAGCAGAACAGTTACACGCCTGCAACTATCGTTGACCACATCATACCGATCAATGGCGATAGTGATGTGCTGTTCTGGCCTGAATCCAACCATCAAGCCCTATGTCATGGCTGCCATAACCGTAAGACGGTACGGACAGACCCCATCACCAAACAGCAGCGTAAGAATGGTGAGTATCGGGAACAGGAAACAGAAGCGGCAAAGTGTCGTGATTGGTTGATTGAATGATAATAACGCAATGAGATAACTAGATGGGGGTATCAAAAATGACAAACGCCCCGCTAAAAAGAACCGCCGCGTCCTCAAATTTTTATGCACGGCACTTTTTTCAATAGCAGTAATCTTTATAGGAAACAATCTATTATGGCAAGAGCACCCAAACCCCCTGAGTATTTAAACGATATCGCCGCGCAACAATGGAAATCGAAAGCCAAAATTCTCAACGAACGGGAAGATCTCAGCCCGGCTGACTGGAACAATCTTGAACTCTATTGCGTCAACTATGCCATCTACCGTAAAGCCGTGGCAGACATTGAGTTACGCGGGTTCGCCGTAGAAGGTTCACGCGGCGCAGCAACCAGTAACCCGTCACTGAAAGCAAAGGCTGATGCCGAAAAAATCATGATAAAAATGTCGGCATTGCTGGGCTTCGATCCGGTATCCCGTCGCCGAAATCCGGTAGAAACGGACGAACCCGACGAATTAGATGTGCTGATTGCCTGATGAAACCGCCGATGAACGCATGGGAGCAGTACGCTTTTGATATCGAAAATGGCACTATTCCGGCCTGTAAGCGTCTGAAACAGGCCGTAAAACGCTATTATAGTGACCGGAATAACCCGCTTTATACGTTCGATACCGAGGTGGTAGAGCGTTTTATTGGCTTTTCCCGTCTCTGTCCCCACGTCAAAGGCCACTTGCGCGGTAAGCCGATTATTCTTGAGCCGTGGCAACAATTCGCGTTTGCTAATCTGTTCGGCTTCAAAGTTAAGGCGACCGGACGCCGGAAATATCGCAGTGCCTACATTCAAGTGCCACGCAAAAATGCCAAGTCTACCGTAGCGGCAATGCTGGCGAACTGGTTCTTAGTCATGGAACAGGGACAGCAGGATATTTACACCGCCGCCGTGAGCCGGGATCAGGCGCGTATTGTGTTTGATGATGCCCGCCAGATGTGCCTGTTATCCAAACCCCTCAAGAAACGGGTCGCTATTCAGCAACACAAGGTCACTTACGCCAAGAGCAACAGCCTGTTAAAACCACTGGCAGCCAAAGCCTCCACCATTGAGGGCACAAACCCCAGCCTTGCCATTGTCGATGAATACCATTTGCACCCGGATAACGCCGTTTACTCTGCCCTTGAGTTGGGGATGGGCGCCCGTCCCGAAGGCATTCTGTTTGCCATTACGACCGCAGGCAGTAACGTGATATCGGCCTGTAAGCAGCACTATGATTATTGCTGTCAGATACTGGCAGGCGAAGAACAAAACGAATCCCTGTTCGCCCTGATCTACGAGCTGGGCGACGAGAACGAGATTGATGATGAAACGCTCTGGATTAAGGCCAATCCTAATCTCAATGTGTCCGTAGACAGCACCTCATTGCATGACACTATCCAGAAAGCGCGCGGCATTCCCTCACAATGGACAGAGATGTTAACCAAACGCTTTAATATCTGGTGCCAGGGCGAAACCCCGTGGATGGGTGAAGGCGCTTGGAAAGCCTGCCAGACAGAATACGATGAAAGCGATCTCAAAGGCTTGGAGTGTGTAGCGGTCAAGAAATCCCGGACATTTTTTTAGCCTCTTTTTCTTGTTTTTCATAAACG
>NZ_LFCV01000131.1 GCF_001037465.1 Xenorhabdus khoisanae | reverse complement strand
GTGCAACTCAGTTTTAAAATAGAATAAAAATTTTCCATTATTGGAGAATTTTATAAACAAGGATAACTCCGCAACCTCCCATGCCCAATAGGGTTTGCTGAGTTATCCACTATTCCTGTGGATAACCCTGTGTATTAGTTTTAGACAAGTATGCCGACGCAAGATAATACGCGGCTTGCGCAAGATTTGCTGTTATTCTCTCCTTGATTTTTTTTGTGATAAATATCAACTCATTAAATAAAATCAATCCATTTTTACCTTCCTTTGCCATTCGGTGCTTTATCATTTCAATAGCTAATACAAAAATATAAAAAAGCAAGATCATTATCTGGGGATAAAAATGTCACCACTAATGTTAAACAAAGGTTAATATCACTTTGCGGTAAATTATGGTTTCTCGCTACTGCAACTCTTTAGCTTTCCCCTTAAAATAAAAACAACATTATTTTGCTAACTTACTTGAAGCTGGTTTTTTATCCAGTATTATAAAGGCGTTTTGTTTGTGTACAGATAGGCATGGGGGCTTGTGTACATGATTGCGGGGGAAAAATGAGCAAAGAAACAAGCAAGGTATTCAAGTTATATTCTGATTTCCAACCTGGAGGTGATCAGCCTTCGGCTATCAACCAATTACAGGAAGGGCTGGAAGATGGTTTAGCCCATCAGACACTTCTGGGGGTAACAGGCTCAGGGAAAACGTTCACGGTAGCCAATGTTATCGCAAACTTGAATCGGCCAACCATGATCCTCGCACCCAATAAGACACTGGCAGCGCAGCTTTATAGCGAAATGAAAGAATTTTTCCCTGAGAATGCAGTGGAATATTTTGTTTCTTATTATGATTACTATCAGCCAGAAGCTTATGTGCCAAGCTCTGATACCTTTATCGAAAAAGATGCGTCGGTGAATGAACATATCGAGCAGATGCGTCTATCGGCAACAAAAGCCTTACTGGAACGTCGTGATGTCGTTGTGGTGGCTTCCGTCTCCGCAATTTATGGTTTGGGTGATCCTGATAGTTATTTGAAAATGATGCTTCACTTAACTGATGGCATGTTAATTGACCAGCGAGCGATTTTACGTCGTTTGGCAGAGTTGCAATATACCCGCAATGATCAGGCGTTCCAGCGTGGGACATTCCGTGTACGTGGTGAGGTGATTGATATTTTCCCCGCAGAATCGGACGAACATGCATTACGTGTTGAATTGTTCGATGAGGAAGTCGAACGCCTTTCCCTGTTTGATCCGCTGACAGGTCAGGTTCAGTACCATGTGCCGCGCTATACTATCTATCCTAAAACACACTATGTGACACCGCGTGAACGTATCCTTCAGGCAATGGAAGAAATCAAGGTTGAGTTGGATCAACGGCGTAAAATGTTGCTGGAATCAGGTAAGTTATTGGAAGAGCAACGTATCACTCAGCGAACACAATTTGATCTCGAAATGATGAATGAGCTGGGGTACTGCTCCGGCATTGAAAACTACTCCCGTTATCTGTCTGGTCGTTCCGCAGGTGAACCCCCTCCAACGTTGTTCGACTACCTTCCGGCTGATGGTTTGCTGGTGGTGGATGAATCCCACGTGACTATTCCACAGATTGGCGGTATGTACCGCGGGGATCGTTCCCGCAAGGAAACACTGGTGGAATATGGTTTTCGATTGCCATCAGCGCTGGATAACCGTCCATTACGGTTTGAAGAATTTGAAGCGCTGGCCCCACAGACCATTTATGTTTCAGCAACCCCTGGTCGTTATGAATTGGAAAAATCGGGCAACGAAGTGGTTGAACAGGTTGTACGCCCGACCGGGCTGATTGATCCTGAAATTGAAGTTCGCCCTGTATCGACTCAAGTGGATGACTTACTGTCTGAAATCCGTATCCGGGCAGCGAAAAATGAGCGAGTGCTGGTCACCACCCTCACCAAGCGAATGGCGGAAGATTTAACTGAATATTTAGAAGAGCATGGTGAACGAGTCCGTTATCTCCATTCCGACATTGATACGGTCGAACGTGTGGAGATTATCCGTGATCTTCGCTTAGGTGAATTTGATGTCTTGGTTGGTATTAACTTGCTTAGGGAAGGTTTGGATATGCCGGAAGTTTCTCTTGTGGCGATTTTAGATGCTGATAAAGAGGGCTTCCTGCGTTCAGAACGATCCCTGATCCAGACTATTGGTCGTGCAGCACGTAACCTGTATGGTAAGGCGATTTTATACGGTGATAAAATCACAGACTCTATGGCGAAAGCGATTGAGGAAACAGAACGCCGTCGTGCCAAACAACAGGCATTTAATGAAGAACACGGTATCGTGCCGAAAGGGTTGAACAAAAAAATCGGTGACATTCTGAAAATTGGTCAGCCAGCTCATGGTAAAGGAAAAACCAAAGGAAAAGGCAAAGTTGCTTTGGGCGCGGATGATTACCATAAATTTTCGGCGAAAGAGTTGGAAAGCAAAATCCGCGAACTGGAAGATAAAATGTATCAACATGCGCGGGATCTGGAATTTGAACAGGCGGCCAATATTCGTGATCAGGTACAGACATTGAGGGCGCAATTTATTGCTAATTCCTGAGCATAATGTTTAGCGAAATATTTGTAGCACCTGAATAGGCGGCAACGACGGTGAAATAACACGTTATGGAGAGTGAATAATATCGCTCTCCATCTGCCTGTTAACCCAATTTTTGCAAGGTGTGCTCGATTGCTTGTCGTAATAACTCGCGATCATGGCGGTAGGGAATATCCTGCGCTTCCAAAACTTGCTGCGTTACAGTTCGGTCGCTGAAGGGGCTGATATCAGTGCGAGGGCCGACAATAAGCGCATTAATCATTTTGCGGCCGATTCTGTTTTCCATGATTTCAAGTTTATCTTTTAACGATAATTCGGCCGCTGCATGGCTGAGTTCTCTCCCCAAATTACCGATATAGATCATGTTTGCGTTACTGCGGCGCAGGGATTGGGTTAAGTCATCCAATAATAGCAACGGCATTAGGCTGGTTAAGAAACTACCGGGGCCAATCAAAATCAAATCTGCTTGTTCAATGGCATCCAGCGCTTCTTTAGTCGCGTTAACCCGGGGATAGAGTAAAAGCTCTTGCGGCACACAATTGAGTTGATCGATATTCACTTCGCCATATACGGTATTGCCTTGATCATCTATTGCCATTAAATCAACCGATTGTTCAGACATAGGGATCAGATGAGCATTGACTTTCAGTAGACTGCGGATCAGGTTAATCGCCTCAAGAGGGCGGACACTTAAATGATCCAGCGCCTTTAGCATCAAATTACCCAGATTATGGCCGGCCAGTTCACCATTGCCGCTGAAGCGATACTCAAACATAGCGGAAGCAATGGTCGGCTCCGTGATTAACTGATTGAGGCAATTGCGCATATCTCCCCATGCTATTCCCCCTTCTGAGCGTCGTATTCTGCCGGTTGACCCTCCATTATCGGTTGTGGTGACAATGCCGGTCAGGCGGCTTCCGAGAGAAGAAAGAGAAGACATAACGCGTCCAAGTCCATGGCCGCCACCAAGGGCGACAACGCGATCCAAATCAGCTAATGTGCGATTTCGCATAGAGTTCCTGTTACTGGCTAAACGTAGAGGGCTTTAATAAATCTTGTATAATTTATCATAAAATATAATGCTTTCAGCAATTGCTGTGATTTTGTGCGATTGCTTGCCTGATATTTTTGGGTAACCTGTAGAAATACAATAGGAACTTGATGTTATGGGTTTTATCTAACTCGTTGTATAGTAAGGTATATATCGTGGTGTAGATTAGCTTTTTATTATCTTAAGCGTTAGAATCCTCAACGAACACATTGTTATTTACATAATTTTTCACATAAATTTTTAACTGATATTAACTCCTAGCCTCTGTGTCTAAGTCGTTGTTCTATCAAATGGATATCACATTGATATGATGCTCTGGCCGTGACTCCTGAGTCACCAGGATGCAAGGTAGAAATGCCCGCATCTCCCGTACTTGGAAGGTGTTATTGTGGAACAACTCATAGATGTATTCTCGCGCAAATTTTATTATCTGAGATTATCTATTACGGATGTGTGTAATTTCCGTTGCACATATTGCTTGCCTGATGGATATCGGCCTCATGGTCATAAATCATTTCTTTCCCTACCGGAAATTCGTCGCGTCAGCCGCGCATTCGCTGAACTTGGTACAGAAAAAGTCCGCCTGACCGGGGGAGAGCCAACGATGCGGCGTGATTTTTGCGATATTATCGCAACGGTTCATGAAAACCCGCAAATCAAAAAAATTGCTGTCACAACCAATGGTTACCGAATGGAGCGGGACGTATCCCAATGGAAAGAGGCAGGGTTGACAGCGATTAACGTTAGCGTTGACAGCCTTGATCCTCGTCAATTTCATGCCATTACTGGTCAGGATAAAGTTTTTCAGGTGATGCGTGGCATTGATGCAGCTTTTGAAACAGGGTTTAACACAGTGAAAGTCAACGCAGTGTTAATGAAGAATGTCAATGATATCAATCTGCCTGCTTTTTTAGACTGGATTAAACATCGTCCGATCCAGTTGCGCTTTATTGAATTGATGGAGACGGGGGAAGGTAGTGACATTTTCCATCGCCATCACCTTTCTGGCGACGTTATTCGCAGCCAACTACTGCAACAAGGCTGGCAACAACAACAACGAGAGCGCAGTGACGGGCCGGCTCAAGTTTTTCACCATCCCGATTATCAGGGTGAAATTGGCCTTATCATGCCCTATGAAAAAGATTTTTGCCTAAGTTGTAACCGGTTGAGGGTGTCTGCAATTGGTAATCTTCACTTGTGTTTATTTGGAGAGCAAGGCATTCCGCTGCGTGATTTATTGTCTGATGATGCATCACTTGATGCTCTGAAACTGCGGATTCAGGGTGGCTTGCGTCATAAGCGCGAGACTCACTTTCTGCATCAGGGGGACAGTGGCATCACTCCCAACCTCTCTTTTATTGGTGGTTAATTTAACTGCAAGATCCATTTTTCAGGAGTAAAGAATGTCCCAACTAACCCATATCAATACTGCGGGTGAAGCTCATATGGTGGATATTTCCGCCAAATCGGAAACAGTGCGTGAGGCGCGCGCAGAAGCATTCGTTGAAATGCGGTCTGAAACATTGGCCATGATTGTTGCCGGTGATCATCATAAAGGAGACGTGTTTGCCACAGCCCGTATTGCAGGTATTCAGGCTGCAAAAAGAACCTGGGAATTAATCCCGCTTTGCCATCCACTGTTGCTGAGTAAAGTGGAAGTCCAATTGGAAGCACAAACTGAGCACAATCGTGTCAGGATCGAATCTTGTTGCCGTTTGACCGGGAAAACAGGCGTGGAGATGGAAGCACTGACAGCGGCATCAGTGGCTGCCTTGACGATTTATGACATGTGCAAAGCGGTGCAAAAAGATATGGTTATCGGACCGGTGCGTTTGCTGGAAAAAAGCGGTGGTAAATCAGGAAATTTTAGGGTGGAAGCATGATAAAGGTACACTTTTTCGCTCAAGTCCGTGAGTTGGTGGGAACAGACTCACTTGAATTGCCGAATGACTATCCCACTGTAGCGCATCTTCGTCATGCACTGATTGAAAAAGGCGAAAGATGGGCGTTGGCATTGGAGGAAGGTAAACTGCTGGCTGCCGTCAATCAATCATTTGTCCATGCTGAACATCCTTTGAATGATGGCGATGAAGTGGCTTTCTTTCCACCTGTCACGGGAGGCTGAGAATGGAAAACCTCCGCATCAGTGTCCAACGAGAGATATTTAATGTTGGTGATGAATACCAATGGCTCTCACAGTGTGATGAAGATGGTGCCGTTGTGACTTTTACGGGAAAAGTTCGCAACCATAATCTGGGTGATAATGTGAAGGCACTGACACTGGAACATTATCCGGGTATGACAGAAAAGATGTTACGGACTATTGCTGATGAAGCTCGTCAACGTTGGTCACTGCAACGTATCAGTATTATTCATCGCGTTGGTGAGTTGTACCCGGGAGATGAAATTGTATTTGTTGGTGTTACCAGCTCTCACCGTAGCATGGCCTTTACTGCGGCTGAATTCATCATGGACTATCTGAAAACCAAGGCACCTTTCTGGAAAAAAGAGTCTCTTACCAAGGGCGAGCGTTGGGTAGAAACAAGAAAGAGTGATGAAGATGCAGCAAATCGCTGGGCATAATCCTTGACAAAAATCACTCTTAACAACGAATTGAAACAGTGGTTGGTAGCTTATTCTGTGAGTTATCTTGAAAACTGGGTAGATAAATAATATGTCACTGAAATTGCCATTAATTGGCAGATGGTTTTATTAATGTTCTATGCTAATGTATAAGTTTTGAATAGATTGTTTATTTTTAAACATTCTTAATCCCTAAACATTGTCATGAAAAGGTAATCGTCATGGACCGATATCAACGTTCTAATGGTTCGATTGTCCAGAAAACTGGTTCTGGTATACAAACTTACATGGCACAAGTCTATGGTTGGATGACTTGTGGCCTGCTGTTAACTGCATTTGTCGCATGGTATGTAGCAAATACACCTGAAATTTTATATGCCATCTTCAGTAACTCCATTGTTTTCTATGGCTTGATCATTGCACAGCTTGCATTGGTGTTTGTGCTGTCTGGTTTGGTACATAAAATGAGTGGAGCGTTGGCGACAGGATTGTTTATGCTGTACTCCATGCTGACGGGGCTCACGCTCTCCAGTATATTTGTGGTTTATACCAGCAGCTCTATTGCCAGCACATTCGTGGTTTCAGCGGGTATGTTTGGTGCGTTGAGTGTTTACGGTTATACCACCAAGCGTAGCTTGAGCGGCCTGGGTAGCTTCCTGTTTATGGGGCTGATTGGTATCATTCTGGCTTCTTTGCTAAACATCTGGCTGAAAAGCCCGGCACTGATGTGGGCAATCACTTATATCGGTGTTGTTATTTTTGCAGGTCTGACCGCATATGATACCCAGAAACTGAAAGAAATGGGTGAACAAATCGATGTTAATGATAAAGAGAATATGCGCAAATATTCTATCACTGGCGCACTGACTCTGTATCTGGACTTCATTAACCTGTTCTTGATGTTGCTGCGTATTTTGGGTGATCGTCGGTAATTGCTGATATCCAATTTATCTTTAATAAAAAACCCTGCTTTGGCAGGGTCTTTTTATATTAAAGATATGGAAATGACATATGTTATTGAGGAGAGGGGAAAGTAAAATCTATATATTCACTAAATTCTATTTTTAAATAATTTTTCTGATCTATTAATTAATAACTAACTATCTGATTATAATGGTAAAACTGCTATTTTTAAAATGGATAACTGTTTATCAACCACATGCCATTTTGACATTTTCTTTTTGATGGTTTTAACCTTTCATATGGAAAAATAAATCTAGATTACTGGTAATAACATAGGATGATATATGACAGAGCGTATTTATTTGTCCAGTCAGACTCTGGTTGCTGATATTGAAGTCATTGATTGTATACCCCGCGAAGATGAACGTTATTCTATTCGGTTGAAATCTACGATATTTCATCCTCAGGGAGGTGGCCAGCCTAGTGATATTGGTTGGCTCAATGATGTAGAAGTCGTTCATGTCTCAGAAGAAAATGGTGAGATCATCCATCTGACTACAAAACCTGTGCCATTGGGAAACGTTTTTGCCCGCATTGATGGTGATCGTCGTCAATTACATTCCCGCTTACATTCTGCTGGGCATCTTATTGGCCATGTTGGTGAGCTTGCAATGTGGCGTCCAATTAAAGCTCATCATTGGCCGGGTGAGAGTAAAGTGGTCTTCAAACCAGAAGCAGGTGCTAAAAATATGTCGGTAGAGGACATCCAAATAAGTTGTGAATATTACGTTATGCAGGATTTATCGTGCAATATCACTCTACGGGATGATGGGTTTCGGGAAGTCAGTTTTGGTCATTTTACGCCTTATCCTTGTGGGGGAACTCACGTGGCATCTCTGGGGCAACTGAAGGGTATTAATATACAAACAGTGCAGATCAAGAAAGGTAACTTAACGGTTTATTACGATATTGCCTGATCGTTTCCGGTATTAGGTGGATAACAATATTTTTCTGATAATTATGGTATTGAGCTTTCTTTGCTTGGCAAGTCAACACTGGAGATTCAGCCAGAAATCGGTGAGCTGCTGCTCTTTAATTCCGGATGTATGCACCCTGTGAGTGCTGGTTCAGACGATTTGCGTTTAAATTTGTCATGCTTTATTGGTTATCGCGGTTCAGCGAATCCGCTGTCATTTTGGAGTTGATATGTTACATCACTATTGGAGTGAATTTTTAGGATTAGCAGTGATTCATTTTTTAGCGGTAGTGGCACCAGGCCCAGATTTTGCGGTTACTATACGGCAGAGTGTACGGTTTGGTCGTTGGGCAGGAATATGTACGGCAGTAGGTATAGGAGCTGGCATATCGGTTCATGTTATTTATACATTGGTAGGTATTAGTGCACTGATGCATACCACTCCGTGGTTGATGGAGCTGGCAAAATTAGTAGGAGGAATTTACATCATCTGGATTGGTATCAATTTTATTAGGAGTAAACCTGCCGATCCTACTGCTTTAGAAGCTGAGGGAGGCGGGCAGGTTCTGCAAAGTAGATGGAAAGCATTTCTGATGGGATTCATGACAAACGCGACTAATCCCAAGGCCACTCTGTTCTTTTTGGCTGTCTTTACAACGGTGGTAAGTAGTAATACGCCGATATCGGTACAAATCATTTATGGAGTATGGATGTGTGTGGTTAATGCTTTATGGTTTGTATTGGTCAGTATAGTTTTTTCCAATTTTATGATTAGACAAAAATTTATACAAAAGGGCTATTGGTTCGAACGAGTTATGGGATTAATCTTGATCGGATTTGCTATCAGGCTATTGTTTATATCTGTATAAGTTTTCATTGATTAGTGGTGAGTCTACAATACTGGATTCTGGCCTTCCGCACATTATCATTGATTAAATTCATACGATGTACTGTAAAGTCCCGCTCTTCAAGGTAGGGAAATCAGGTCATGAACATCGTGTTTAAATCAATATGTTATTCTGAATAATTCAAAGAGACTTGAGAAAATAAGAAGCTGGGAAAGAGAGGCGGCTTATTAATATGTCGTTCTCTTTCCTCTTTGCGTTTTCATCAAGCAATCTTACTTCGAAACAGCCGATAAGCGATTCCACCAGTCGTTGCAGTAATAACCAATAAAGGCCATAAATTCGGCCAAATGACAGATAAATCTGCCCCTTTCAAATAAATCTGTTTGGTAATATCAGTAAAATGCCGAATTGGGTTAATCCATGTTATATCTTGTAACCAGACAGGCATATTCTCGACCGGAGAAATGTACCCGGAAAGTAAAATCGCAGGCATCATAAATACAAACACGCCGATAAATGCCTGTTGCTGGGTGGAGCAAACCGCAGAAATCAGCAACCCGAAACCAACCAGAGATAATCCATAAATCAACATGCAGCCATAAAATAGCAACAATGAACCTGCGAAGGGGATTTGATAACACAGAATCCCAATCAGCAACACAATGGTTGCCTGCATAGTAGCGACGACCAGTGCCGGAATAGCTTTGCCAAGGAAAATTTGCCATGTCGCCAATGGAGAAACCAGCAATTGATCCAGCGTTCCCTGTTCCCGTTCACGTGCGACAGACAAAGCCGTGACGATCAGAACGCCAATCGTGATAATCATGGCAACCAGTGATGGCACGACAAACCACTTATAATCCAAATTGGCGTTGTACCAGTTACGGATGATTAGTTCACTGTTATTGAAACCAGGGGCATTTCCCAATAACTGTTTTTGGTAATCCATCACAATTTGCTGAATATAGTTGGCGGCAATCTGGGCACTATTTGAATTACGCCCATCCAGCAAAACTTGAATTGATGTCGGATTATGACTGGCAATGTTGGCACTGAAGTTCTGTGGAAAACGCACTAACAACAGCGCCTTGCGGTTATCCAGTGTAGGACGGATTTCTTGCGAACTAGTCAGCAAAATAACATCAGGAAATGCTTTCGATTTTGCCAGCCGTTGAGTTAATTCAATCGAAGCTTGTCCCTTATCTTCGTTATAAATAGCAATAGTGGCATTTTTGACTTCCAGCGTTGCTGCCCATGGAAATAAAATCATTTGCAGAATTACGGGCAAAATCAAAATATTCCGTGTTTGCGGCTCTCTCAGAAGAGACTGCAACTCTTTCATGATTAGCGTATACAAGCGATGAAACATGCTCTTTCCTTTTTAATCCAGATGCCGACGAGTTTTCCACGCAGTCAAGCCAATAAAAACGATGGAGCTGGCAATCAGCAGGAGCAGGTTTGTGATTAATACAGTACCGATGTTACCCGCCAGAAAGAGTGTTTGTAGGCCACTGACAAAATAGCGTGCGGGGACGATATAAGTCGAAGCCTGAATAAGCACCGGCATACTGTCTATTTCGAAAACAAAGCCAGACAACATAATGGCAGGCAAAAAAGCGGCGTTAAGGGAAATCATCGCTGCATTGAACTGGTTTCGTGTCAGAGTTGAGATCAATAGCCCCATGCCCAAGGCAGTGGCAAGATAGAGGCTGGAAACTAACGCCAATATCCAGAGTGAGCCACGATAAGGAACGTCCAGTACAAAAACCGTGAATATCATGCAAAGCACCATGACAAAAGAGCCCAAAATTTGGTAGGGCAATAATTTGGCGAGCAATAATTCGGTTCGGGTGACTTGGGTTGAAAGTAACGCTTCCATAGTTCCGCGTTCCCATTCACGGGCAACCACGAGTGAAGTGAGGATGGCACCGACTACGGTCATGATAATGGAAACTGCGCCGGGAATGAGGAAGTGTCGGCTAATAGCCGCCGAATTGAACCAATAGCGGATTTGTGTATCAATCAATGGCGTGGTTGAGACACCTCGATTCTGGCCCCGTTGTTGGAGCCAGATTTGCCAGATACCTTTGGTATAACCCTGAACAAAGTTGGCGGTATTGGGTTCACTGCCATCAGTAATGACCTGAATAGGCGCATGACTGCCCGCGCGGGCAAGCAGGGCATCAAAATTTACCGGAATGACGATGATGCCCCGGATTTGGTTCTCCTGCATTTTCTTGATTAAGAAGTGGCGATTATCGCTGATGGTGGCATCAATATAAGGTGATCCCGTAAATGCGTGAACTAATTCACGGGCATCTTCGCTTTGCTGCTCCATCAGAATACCGAGGCGAAGTTTGCTGGAATCAAGGTTTATGCCATAGCCAAAAATAAATAACAGCATCAGCGGGATCACTACTGCAATCAACGCACTACTGGGATCACGGATAATCTGTTTAGTTTCCTTGATGCAGAGGGCTTTCAATCGACGCCATGAGAAATTGACGGCTTTCTGGGATGCTGCATGTTCAGAACGGCTCATTGTGGCTCCTTATCGTAATTCACCACGAGATCGATAAACGTATCTTCCATTGAAGGGTTAGGCTGCTCATCCGTGGCGACCAATTGTTTCAGCTCGTCAGGGGTTCCGGCTGCAATCAATTTTCCCCGAAATACCAACCCGATGCGGTCACAGTATTCTGCTTCCTCCATAAAGTGGGTTGTTACCATCACGGTAACCCCTTTATCGACCATGCCGTTGATATGGAGCCAAAATTCGCGGCGGGTCAGCGGATCGACACCGGAAGTAGGTTCATCCAGAAACAGAATGTCAGGTTCGTGCATCAATGCGCAGGAAAGGGCAAGGCGTTGTTTAAAACCGAGCGGAAGACTATCGGTTTTTTGTTGCAAGATTGGCCCAAGATTGAATGCATGGATCATATCTGACATTTTTTCTTTCTGATGCCGGCCTTTCAGCCCGTAAACACCGGAGAAAAATTTAAGATTCTGCTCAACTGTCAGGTTGCCATAGAGCGAGAATTTCTGAGCCATATAACCAAGACGTTGGCGCGCTTTGCCTGAACTGGTTTTTAAATCCATATTCAGAACCAGCGCCTTACCGGAAGTGGGGATCATCAACCCGCACATCATTTTAAAGGTTGTGGATTTTCCGGCACCATTTGGCCCTAACAGGCCAAAAATTTCCCCGCGTTTCACCTGAAAATCCACATCATCAGTGGCGGCAAAATCCCCAAATTTCTTAGTCAGGTTACAGGCTTCTATCACGGTTTCTGTTGGATTGGGCGGAATCTGAGGCATTATTTCAGCCAATTCGGAACGGTGGGATGGGCCGCCACCCAGTAAATCGATAAAAGCATCTTCGAAACGCGGTTCGGCCTCAAGAATATTGGCTTCGGATAGCCCCATTTGTTGGAGTAAGGCGTTTTTATCTGCTTCTTCTTTTAAGATTAAACGAACATATCTTCCTTGAATCACGCCATCAGTCACTTGGGGTAGGATGAGGGCATGTTGGAGCGTTTTGCGTCGGTCCCCCTGCTTAACATCAAGTAAGAAAGATCGTCCGGCAATATTCTGAGTCAAATTTTGTGGCTGACCGCGATAGAGCAACTCACCCCGGTTCATTAGCAAAACATCACGACATAACTCGGCTTCATCCAAATAAGAGGTACTCCATAGGATAAGCATACCTTCGGAAGCGAGTTCATGTACCATCTGCCATAATTCACGGCGGGCGATGGGATCAACGCCTACGCCCGGTTCATCAAGTAACAGAACTTTCGGACTACCCAATAAAGTACAGGCAAGCCCCAGTTTTTGTTTCATGCCGCCGGATAATTTTCCCGCCAGACGTTCAGTAAAACGGGTTAAATCCGTAAAGGTGAGTAATTTTTGAAATGTAGCTTTGCGTTCCTCGCCAAGTACACCACGTAAGTCGGCATATAAAGTGAGATTTTCCATGACGGTTAAATCTTCATACAGGCCGAATTTTTGCGGCATATAGCCGAGTTCAGAACGGACTTGGACACTATCTTTGATGGGATCAAGCCCCATGATTTCAATATTGCCGCTATCAGGCTTCAATAATCCGGCCAGCATGCGTATCAACGTGGTTTTTCCCGCGCCATCAGGGCCGACAAGCCCTGTGACTGATCCGCCCTGAATTTCTGCCTGTAGATGGGAGACAGCAGGAGCGTCCAATCCTGGAAAAGTTTTCTCCACGCCGTTCAGTTTGATCGTATAAGCTGAACTGCTCATGTCATCGCCTTACTTAGTTGGCTTCAGTAGAATTTGTACCAGCAAAACGCAGGGTAACAGGCATTCCTTGTTTCAGTCCTTCATCAGGATCAAGAACAATAACCCGCAGACGATAAACTAAATCCGTTCTTAAATCGGGAGTTTCGACATTCTTGGGAGTAAATTCAGCGGTTGGAGAAACGAAGCCGATTTTGCCGTGATAGGGCTGATTTTTCCGTCCATCGGTATAAATCAGAATTTCCCGCCCTGCGGTAGCCTGATTCAGATTAGGTTCATCAATATACGCCCTGATCCAGACAGGTTTGGTGAGTGATAGAGCAAAAACCGTATTTCCGGCCGCCAGCATTGTACCCGGCTCAATGGCTCTGGTCAGAATAACACCTGCTGATGGTGAAGTGAGTCGGGTATCTTTCAGATTGAGTTCAGCTTGTGCAACCGCCGCTTCTGCTTGGCTAAGTTGGGCTTTGGCGGCGGCAATTTCTTCTATGCGATAACCGGTTTCAAATTGGCGCAATTTATCTTTTGCTGCCTGATAAGCGGCCAATGCCTGTTTTTGTCCGGTTTTGGCATTTTCCAAGTCATTAGCTGAAATAGTTTTACTTTGCCACAATCCTTGTTGACGTTTCAGGAAACTATCGGCAAAGCGGAATGCAGATTCTTTCTGAGCCACCTCTGCACGCACTTGGGAGATTTCTTCAGTACGGTAACCCGCTTCTGCTTTGGCAAGATTTGCCTTGGCGACATCCCGGGCGGCTTTGGACTGATTCAAGGCATTAATAAAGGGAGCATCATCAAGATGGCCGAGTGTCTGTCCCGCAGTAATGGCATCGCCTTCATCCACTTGTAGTTCGGCCAGTTTACCTGCAACCCTAAAACCAAGATTAACCGATCTGACATCGACATTGCCATACAGGGTCAGTTCCCTGCCATTTTGTTCTTGATAATAATAGATACCAACAATAGCACCGATAACAACAATGAGCGCCAATAGGGCAAGAGCAAACTTTTTACTGTTCATACTATCCCTTATGCCTTTTCAATTTATACCCTTATTTTTCAAATAATTACGATATCATTTGAAATTTATCGGGTATGCACATTTTTGAGTCTATAACTATTCGTTGCTGTATTTCTTGTTGCCTTATTTTTTTCGTAACCCTTCAAGCAATAAGTTGATGTGTTGAGACAAAACTTGATTAATTAATTCATATTCCTTAGTGCCAATATTATCCCATCCTGTTTGGCGCAATAAGGCTTCCCGTGCCAGACGGAAAGAAAGAATCTCCCCTAATAAGGCGTGAGTATGGATTTGGGTTGAAATCTCACGTTCGTCTGCGCCGATATAATTGGCGATTAACTTATTGATACGGGAATAAATCGGGGCCAGCCCTTGTTCATGCATGACACTGTATGCTTCTGTTGGCGTCAGTTGTTCATGTGACATGATGCGGCTGATATTGATACTGCTTTTCTCGAAAATCAGACGGTTGTAGCTAACTATGCCTTGATGAATAAATGCCAGGATTTGTTCTTGTGAATAGGGTTTCGGCGTTTCGGCAAAAAAATAGTCAATCGATTCAATTAATGGGGAAAATTCCGATTTTAGTTTATCAGCAATATGTTGCACGACAGCGAGGTATAGTCCTTCTTTAGAACCAAAATAGTAGGCAATGGCGGCGATATTTTGTTGCGCGTGTTGGGCAATGTTGCGGGTCGTAGCACCATCCAGACCTGATTTACCAAAAATTTCTATTGCTGCTTCAAGAAGTTGCTGTTTGGCTTGTTCGCCTCGTGATGTCTGAGCCGTCTTCGCTGCCATGTTAAAAGATATCCTGTTATAAAGAAAAAAATTGCCGAGAGTGTCGTAACTATATCAATCGTATGATTAACTTTAAAACTAAAGTAAGTCGATGTAAAGTTGACACAAATTGTCTTTTTAATAGACACCTATAAAAAATAATTTTCATATTTTTGGTCAATTCTTGTAAGTGGTCGCTTTCAAATAGATTTAGTGCCAATTATTAGCTTTTCAGGGCTGTTTGGAATCATATATCTGTTATAATGCCGCGCTTATGGTGCATTGCAGTTTGTGTAATTTCTCTTTGCGTTTTATCGCGTCTGTTTTCTTCCCATAAAACTGCCCCTGAATTAATATCAGGAATGGTGAAGTCTGGAGCATTTCTTATTTATGAATTTTGAGTCACTCGGCTTGAAGGCTGATATTTTGCGTGCCGTTGAAGAACAAGGCTACGCGGAACCTACCCCTATTCAGCAACAGGCCATTCCTGTTGTGTTATCTGGTAAAGATCTGCTGGCCAGTGCCCAGACCGGAACTGGGAAAACAGCAGGGTTTACCTTACCTATTCTGCAACTTTTGAGTGAATCCCCGATTCAGACAAAAGGCCGTCGTCCGATCAGAGCACTGATTCTGACACCGACACGGGAATTGGCGGCGCAGGTTGGCGAAAATGTACGTAATTATAGTAAGTTTCTCAAATTACGCTCATTCGTGGTGTTTGGTGGAGTCAGTATTAATCCGCAGATGATGAAACTGCGTGGCGGGGTGGATATTCTGGTGGCAACACCAGGGCGTTTGCTGGATCTGGAACACCAAAATGCCGTTGATCTCTCCCACGTTGAAATCCTGATTTTGGATGAAGCTGACCGTATGTTGGATATGGGCTTTATCCATGATATCCGACGTGTATTGAATAAACTGCCAGCAAAACGCCAAAACTTACTCTTTTCCGCGACTTTTTCTGACGAAATAAAGGGCCTTGCCAATAAGTTGCTGCATAATC
The DNA here is from genome assembly GCF_001037465.1 of Xenorhabdus khoisanae. GTDB lineage: Bacteria > Pseudomonadota > Gammaproteobacteria > Enterobacterales > Enterobacteriaceae > Xenorhabdus > Xenorhabdus khoisanae. The sequence continues at coordinate 4,411 of NZ_LFCV01000131.1, read as the reverse complement.
CGGTGAGTGTAGAAGTCGCGCGTCGTAACTCTGCATCTGAACAGATTGATCAATCAATCCATTTTGTAGATAAAAAACGCAAAGGCGAATTGCTTTCTTACATGATAGGTAGCCAGAACTGGCAGCAGGTTTTGGTATTCACTCGAACCAAACATGGTGCAAATCGACTGGCGGAGCAACTGAATAACGATGGTGTGACGGCTGCCGCGATCCACGGCAACAAGAGCCAGGGGGCGAGAACCCGCGCACTGGCTGATTTCAAAACAGGGCAAATTCGCGCATTAGTTGCAACAGATATTGCCGCCCGTGGCTTGGATATCGACCAATTGCCATATGTGGTCAATTATGAATTGCCAAACGTTGCAGAAGATTATGTTCACCGAATTGGTCGTACTGGTCGTGCGGATGCAACCGGTCAAGCAATATCGCTGGTATGTGTTGATGAGCATAAGCTTCTGAAAGATATTGAACGGCTATTGAAGCGGGAAATTCCACGCATTGCTATTTCGGGCTATGAGCCAGATCCTTCTATCAAGGCTGAGCCAATCCAAAATGGGCGTAACAGCCGTGATAATAGTCCCCGTAGAAATAATACCCGGGGTAATGGCTTCCGCGACAATCATTCACATAGCGAACAGCCTCGTAGCCAACGTAGAAATGGCAAGCAAGATCAATCCTCAAAACATCAGGCTACCCAAAATGGTGAACGCCCACGCAGCCAAGGAACCCCATCAGGTCAGCGGCGTCAGCGAACCACAAAAGCATCGCGTTCCCCGGTATCTGGACAGTAATTGATGCGCGTTTTGCTGGCTCCGATGGAAGGTGTTTTGGATTCTCTGGTGAGGGAACTGTTGAGTGAAGTCAACGATTACGACCTTTGCATCACAGAATTCCTGCGAGTGGTTGACAGCTTACTACCGGTAAGATCTTTTTACCGGTTGTGCCCTGAGTTGCATCATCAGAGTCGTACACCATCGGGAACCCCAGTCAGGATTCAACTTTTGGGACAGTATCCAGAATGGTTGGCAGAAAACGCAGCCAGAGCAGTTGAATTGGGATCTTGGGGAGTTGACCTAAACTGTGGCTGCCCTTCCAAAGCGGTAAATGGCAGCGGAGGCGGTGCGACATTACTGAAAGATCCCGAATTTATCTACAGCGGTGCCAAAGCCATGCGCGAAGCCGTACCCGCACATTTACCAGTGACGGTAAAGGTGCGTTTGGGGTGGGATTCTGATGCACGTCAGTTTGAGATTGCCGATGCCGTACAGCAGGCAGGAGCAACAGAATTAGTCGTGCATGGGCGAACCAAGGAAGATGGTTATAAAGCAGAACGCATTAACTGGGAGGCGATTGGCGAGATTCGTCGTCGTCTCTCCATTCCTGTGATTGCCAATGGTGAAATCTGGGATTGGCAGAGTGCTCAGGAATGTATCAAAATCACAGGATGTGACGCCGTGATGATAGGGCGTGGCGCACTGCATATGCCAAACTTGAGTCGGGTCATCAAATATAACGAGCCAAGAATGCCGTGGTGCGATGTGCTCAAGTTACTGCAAAACTACACTTATTTGGAAAAGCAGGGAGATACGGGGTTGTATCATGTTGCCCGTATCAAGCAATGGCTGGGGTATTTGCGCAAAGAATATGAGGAAGCAGATCTGTTATTTATGCAGGTCAGGGCATTAAAAACATCTACCGAGATCGCCAGTGTTATCTTGTTCAAATAAAAGAAAAGGGGGTTTTTACGCAAAGGAAATATTAATGGTTGAAAAATCCACAGAACTGACAGATTCTTTTCCTTGTATCAGATATTTTGCAACAAAATACAATAGATACCTATAATCAGGTGAATTAATTTCACCAGAGCATCAATAAACGCTCTGCTGATAAATTATAAACTTTGGGTACTCAAATCCATTTTTTCATCAAACACTGTCCTTAGATATTTCCTCATCTTGCAATGTATCTGGTGGTATAATTTTATCTAATTTAATCAAAATATCGTCGATTTGAGATTCTCAATCCGTTGGTTTGGGTTCTTGACGCAAAACAAATAGCGATGCAAATAACGTTCTTTGACGTTGAAAAATATTCCAATATCTTCCTTCAAAAGAGGGGCACAAATAGTTGACATTCGTGCTAATTTAATTATCCTTAGCCATACAAAATAACCCCGTATAACAATTTAATATAAATAATAATAAAATAACCGCTTAAAATATAATTTTTTAACTCTTAAAGATAGCACCGAGATAGTTTTAATATTCTTGATGCTATTTTTTCTGAAATAAAAATATAACTAACTATATTAATATTTTCCAACTATCATTTAGGGTCAGTAGCTCGTTTCGGTGGACCAAGCCTATCCAATTCAGCTAAAGTCGCTGAAATCTGTTGCTCCCAATCCGTTGGTTTTGAGTTTTTACGGAAAGAAAATATTGATGGTTGGCGTTTAAAATCCACTGAACTGACGGATTCTTTTCCTTGTATAAAATATTTTGCAACAAAAGCTAATAAATACTTTTTGCTTATTATATCATCTATTAGGTTAGGAATTCGGGGTTCAAAAGCATAGATCATCAGTTTGTTATTTTTGTCAAATCCATAAACTCTTAAATACAGAACATCATAGAGATGGACAACATCGACTTGTGAGTAACGCGCAACATACATTCTTCCCCTATGCCATGTATAAAATAGTTGCTTTTCCCGATCAATAACAAGAGGGGATAGTTTTCGAATTAAAGACAACACCCATAAATGAATTAAAATCATTGTAATAGAAAATAGGAGAAATCCACCATCTAATAATAAATTTTTTCGAACTCTAGATTTTTTATAAAAACCATTGTCCATATAACGAATATGAAAGTATTGAGAAAAAGAGATACTCTTTGCATCAGCAATATACTTATATGGTTCAAGAAAATCTGGTAACTTTGGATTTAAATGAAATTCATCTCCATACTTTTTCTTGGTGCGAATAACAGTTTCCAAATAACTTTCCTCATTCGCTTTCCATGTATTCATAACATCATTAATAAAAAAACAAAACCCTAATAAGAAACCGGCTAAAGAAGCAAGTAAAATCTTTTCACGATAATTACTCCTGCCATATCGTATTTCACATTTTTTATCATCTATTAACTCAATAAAACCCTCTGTTTTTATTTTCTCTTTATCCAGCATCCCAATATCTTCATCCAGGAAAGGAACGCAAGCAGTTGACAACCGTGTTAATTTAATTTCGTTATCTTTAGTCATACAAAATAACCCCATATAACAATTTGATATAAATAATAAAGTAACTATTTATAATATGATTTCTGAAACTTTAAAATTAGCACCGAGATAATTGTAATATTCTTCGGTGCTATTTTTTCTGAAATAAAAATATAACTCACTATATTAATATTTTTTACAACTATTATCTCGGATCAGTAGCTCCTTTTGGTGGACCAAGTCTATCTAATTCAGCTAAAATTGCTGAAATCTGTTGCTCCCAATCCGTTGGTTTTGAATTTTTACGGAAAGGAAATATTGTTGATTGACGTTTAAAATCCACTGAACTGACGGATTCTTTTCCTTGTATCAGATATTTTGCAACAAATGCCAATAAATACTTTTTGCTTATTATATCATCTATCAGGTTAGGAATACGGGGTTCAAAAGCATAAATCATCAGTTTGTTATTTTTGTCAAATCCATACACTCTTAAATACAAAACATCGTAGAGATGAACAACATCGATTTGTGAGTAACGCGCAACATACATTCTTCCCCTATGCCATGTATAAAATAGTTGCTTTTCCCGATCAATAACAAGAGGGGATATTTTTAGAATTAAAGACAACACCCATAAATGAATTAAAATCATTGTAATAGAAAATAGAAAAAAGCCACCATCTAGTAACAAATCTTTTCGAACACTCGATTTACTATAAAAACCACTATCCGTATAACGCATATGAAAATATTGAGGAAAAGAGATGCTCTCTGCATTCGCAATATACTCATAAATTTTAAAATCATCTGGCAATTTAGGGTTTAGATAAAAATCCTCACCATATTTATCTTTAATATTACTAACAATTATTAAATTAAATTCTTCATTAGCTTTCCATGATGTAATGTAATCATCAATAAAAAAGAAAAAACCTAATAAAAACCCGGCTAACGAAGCAAGCAAAATATTTTCACGATAATTACTCCTGCCATATCGTATTTCACATTTTTTATCATCAATTAAGTTAATAAAGCCCTCTGTTTTTATTTGTTCTTTATCCAGCATCCCAATATCTTCATCCAAGAAAGGGTCGCAAGCAGTTGACAACTGTGTTAATTTAATTTCGTTATCTTTAGTCATACAAAATAACCCCATATAACAATTTGATATAAATAATAAAGTAAC